>NZ_JBNHHB010000133.1:0-14335 GCF_059091905.1 Arthrobacter sp. Dra40 | reverse complement strand
GCCGCCAGCTCGGTGCCGTCTGCCACCGACACCTGGCCGGCGTGGATGGAACGGCCGATGCCGACGCCGCCGCCATGGTGGATGGACACCCAGGTTGCTCCGGAGCTCGCGGCGGTCAGCGCGTTCAGCAGCGGCCAGTCCGCGATGGCGTCGGAGCCGTCGGCCATCGCTTCGGTCTCCCGGTAGGGCGAAGCGACCGAGCCGGAGTCCAAGTGGTCGCGGCCGATCACGATGGGTGCCGAGACCTTGCCCTCGGCCACCAGCCGGTTGAACAGCAGGCCGGCCTGGTGCCGCTCACCGTAGCCCAGCCAGCAGATCCGAGCCGGCAGCCCCTCGAACTCCACCCGTTCGGCGGCCGCATCCAGCCAGCGGTGCAGGTGTTCGTTCGCCGGGAAGAGTTCCTTCAGGGCCGCATCGGTGACCGCGATGTCCTGCGGGTCGCCGGAGAGCGCCACCCAGCGGAACGGCCCTAGCCCCTCGCAGAACAGCGGACGGATGTAGGCCGGGACGAAGCCGGGGAACTCGAAAGCCCGCTCATACCCGCCCTTGCGCGCCTCGTCCCGGATCGAGTTGCCGTAGTCGAACACTTCGGCGCCGGCGTCCTGGAACTCCACCATCGCCTGCACGTGCCGGGCCATCGAGGCCTGCGCCTTTTTGGTAAATCCTTCCGGATCGGCCTGGGCCTCGCGCTGCCAGTCGGCCACCGCGATTCCCTCGGGCAGGTAGGATAGCGGGTCATGCGCCGAGGTCTGGTCGGTGACCACGTCCACGGTGAGCTCGCCGGCCCGGTGCCGGCGGAGGAGCTCCGGGAACACTTCCGCGGCATTGCCCACGTAGCCCACCGACCAGCCGCGGCCTTCTTCCTTGGCCTTCATCACCTTGGCGACGGCGGTGTCCAGGTCCGTCTCCACCTCGTCCAGGTAGCGCTTGCCCACGCGGCGGCGCAGCCTGGTTTCATCCACGTCAACAATCAGGCAGGCGCCGTCGTTGAGCGTGACCGCCAGCGGCTGTGCGCCGCCCATTCCGCCGCAGCCACCGGTCAGGGTCAGCGTTCCGGCCAGGGAGGGAGCAGCCGTCTTGCCGGCCTCGTGCAGTTTGGCCGCTACGGCCGCGAAGGTCTCGAACGTGCCCTGCAGAATGCCCTGGGTCCCGATGTAGATCCAGGAACCGGCGGTCATCTGGCCGTACATCATCAGGCCTTCGGCCTCCAGGCGGCGGAATTCGGGCCAGTTGGCCCAGTCGCCCACCAGGTTCGAGTTGGCAAGGAGCACGCGGGGGGCCCAGGGATTCGTGCGCAGCACGCCCACCGGCTTGCCGGACTGCACCAGCAGCGTCTCGTCATCCTCCAGGTCCGCAAGGGTCTTGACGATCGCGTCGTACGCTTCCCAGGAGCGGGCCGCCCGGCCGGTGCCGCCGTAGACCACGAGGTCCTCGGGGCGCTCCGCCACTTCGGGGTCCAGGTTGTTCATCAGCATCCGAAGCGGCGCCTCGGTCTGCCAGCTCTTTGCGGTCAGCTGGGTGCCCCGGGGGGCCCGGATGCTGCGGGAAGGATCATGCTGGGTGAACGTCATTGTTGTGCCCTTTCTGGCTCGGAAGTACGTGCCTGATCTTGTTCTTCTGTCCTGTTGACCGCCGCCGTTTCGGGCGGCGTGAAGAGGGTGCTTGCTTGTTCGGCCAGCAGCAGCCCGAATTTCCCGGCTGCTTCGGCCGTGGTGCGGTAACTGGGTGCAACGATGCTCAGCGCGGCGATGACTTTGTCCCCGGCAAACACCGGAGCTGCAACAGCGGTGACGTCGGCCTCCACACTGTCCGCCATGACCGTATACGTGCCCCGGTGCACCTGTCCGCTCAGTGCCGCTCCGGCTGCGCTGCCCTGGATGGGAAAGGTCCGGCCGACCCAGTTCACATGGCGCACGGTATGGGTGCCTTGTTCGATGGAGATGTACAGTCCGTGGTCGTTGCCGGCGGTCACGCTCAGGTAGGCGGATTCTCCGGTCTGGTCCACCAGGGTGCGCAGTACGTCCCGTCCGGCGTCGACCAGGGACTCGTGGCTGAGCGCTTGCACGCCCAGCTGCACCATCCGGAAACCCGGCCGGTACAGCCCGTTCCCGCGCTTGGCGGCGAATCCGTTGGCTTCCAGCGTGCGCAGCAGGCGCAGCGCGGTCGACGCCGACAAGCCCACTGCCTTCGCCGCGTCGGCGAGCTTGACGCCGTCGTTCTCGCACACGATGCGCAGCAGTGCCAACGCACGGTCCGCCGCCCGGGTCGTGGGGTCCGCGGCAGTTCCTGGCGCCATGGCTGTTCCTCCGTTTGACGGTCTGACGTTGCAGCCAGTAAAACATCAATTTCACTACACGGCAAGGAATTGTTGAAAACCTCTTGACCGCTGCCCGTCCTGTAGGTAGCTTCGGGTATCAGCCCAATTGTTTTATTCTTCGAAACAAATATGCCGCTCACCGGTAAGAACCAGGAGACCCTGATGCGCCCACTGTTGTTCGCGTCCCCGTTCGCCCGCCGCTCTTTTGCAGCCACTGCCTCCGCCACAGTGCTGGCCGGCACGCTCCTGCTCACGGGCTGCGGCTCCGGCAGCCCGTCGTCAACGGGCGGCGGCACAGAAACGGCCGGCGCTTCCGCGGATGCAGGCCTGGACCAGGTGAATCTTGGCCTTATCCCGATCACCGATGTGGCCCCTGTCTATCTGGGCATCCAGGAGGGCTATTTCGAGGAGGAAGGCATCCAACTGTCGGTCCAATTGGCGCAAGGCGGCGCTGCCATCGTCCCGGCGGTCATGACCGGCGAATACCAGTTCGGCTACTCCAACGTCGTGTCCCTGCTCATCGCGCGGGACAAAGGGCTGCCCATCACTGTGGTCTCCAATGGCTCCAGCTCCACCAATGAGCCCGGGAAGGACGTGACCGAGGTGGCGGCCATGCCGGACAGCGGCATCAAGGGCGCCGCCGATCTGGTGGGCAAAACGGTGGCCGTCAACGCGCTGAACAACTTCGCCGACGTCACCATCCGGCACTCCGTGGAGCAGGCCGGCGGCGACCCGGACGCCGTCGATTTCGTCGAAATGCCGTACCCGAATATGCCGGCGGCTCTGGAACGGGGCGACGTGGACGCGGCCTGGACCACGGAGCCCTTCCGCACCCAGATTCTGGACGCAGGCGGAAAGATCGTCGCCAGCCCGATGACGGACCTCACCGATGATTTCGACTCCGCCTTCTATTTCGCCTCGGAGCAGACGCTGCAGGAGAACCCCGAACTCGTGAAGCGCTTCCAGCGGGCGCTGGAGAAGTCCTTCGCGTTCGCGTCGGAGAACGACGATGAAGTGCGCAGCATCATCCAGGACTATGCCAAGGTCACGCCCGAGCTGGCCCAGACCGTGGTGATGTCCCGCTGGTATCCGGAGATCAACCGCGAAGGCCTGCAAAAGCTGGGTTCCGCAGCCGCCAAATACGGGGTGCTGAAAAACGAGCCTGACTACAATGCGCTGATCGCCGACTGATCCGCTTCCCCCTCCCAGTTCCCCATCCCGCACCGCCACCACCGCACACCCGAAAGGCATCATGTCACCGCTGAAGACCGTCCCAGTTTCCGTCGGCCCGCTCTCCCCCGCCGAGGTCGTCGCCGTCGCCCGCCACGGTGCCGCCGTGGAGCTCAGCGAGGAGTCGCTGGAGGCGATGGCGGAATCGCGCAAGGTGATCGAGGCCTTGGTGGACGACGATGTGCCGCACTACGGCGTGAGCACTGGCTTCGGCGCGCTGGCCACCAAGCAGATCCCGGTTCAGTTGCGCACCCAACTGCAGCGCAGCCTGATTCGCAGCCATGCGGCTTCCTCCGGCGCCGAAGTGGACCGGGAAGTGATCCGCGGGCTGATGCTCAACCGGCTCTCCACGATGGCCACCGGCCGGACCGGGGTCCGCCCGCTGGTGGCCCGGGCCTATGCGGGCATCCTTAACGCGGGGATCACTCCGGTGGTCGGCGAATACGGTTCTCTGGGTTGCTCCGGCGACCTCGCGCCGCTGGCTCACTGCGCACTGGCCCTGATGGGCGAGGGCCAGGTCCGCACCAACGACGGCGAACTGGTGCCGGCAGCCGAGGCCCTGGCAGCCGCGGGACTGGAGCCCGTGGAACTGCGCGAGAAGGAAGGTCTGGCGCTGATCAACGGCACTGACGGGATGCTCGGCATGCTGATCATGGCCTCGGCCGACCTGCACCGGCTGCTGAAGACGGCGGACATTGCCGCTGCCATGAGCATCGAAGGTCTGCTGGGCACCGACGCGGTCCTGGCCGAAGACCTGCATGCGCTCCGGCCGCACCCCGGCCAGATCAGTGCGGCCGCGAACATGCGGGCGGTCCTGGCTGGTTCTGTCCTGATCGAGGAGCAGAAGTCCGCCGGAGCAGATGCACAGCACAAATTCACCCGGGTCCAGGACGCGTACTCGCTGCGCTGCGCACCGCAGGTGCACGGCGCAGCCCGCGCCACGCTGGCCCACGTGGAATCGGTCGCCGGGTACGAGCTGTCCTCGGCCATCGACAACCCGGTGGTCACCGCCGACGGCCGGGTGGAGTCCAACGGCAACTTCCATGGCGCTCCGGTGGGCTATGCTCTGGATTTCCTGGCCATCGCGGTGGCTGATCTTGCCTCCATGAGCGAACGGCGCACCGACCGGTTCCTGGATACCGCCCGGAGCCACGGTCTGAACGCCTTCCTGGCCAACGACCCGGGGGTGGACTCCGGCCACATGATCGCCCAGTACACCCAGGCCGGCATCGTCAGCGAGCTGAAGCGGCTGGCCAACCCGGCGTCGGTGGACTCCATACCGTCGTCGGCCATGCAGGAAGACCACGTCTCCATGGGCTGGTCCGCCGGGCTGAAGCTGCGCCGGGCCTTGGACGGGCTGACCCGGGTCCTGGCAATCGAACTGCTGACCAGTGCCCGCGCCCTGGACATGCGCGACGGCGGCGTGGAGACCTCCCGGAGCGCTCCGGCCGTCACGGCCGTCCGCCGGGAAATCCGCAAGACAGTTGCCGGGCCGGACACCGACCGTTACCTCTCGCCGGAGATCGAGGCGGTCCGGCTGCTGGTGGACAGCGGCGTGCTGGTGGACGCCGTCGAAAGGACGGCAGGCACCGCGCTGGACTGAGGCGCACGGCATAGACTGGTGCCGGACAACAGCCTGCGTCCGGCACGCCGGACCTGACGCGGCGTGAGGAACATTGGGGGCCGGCACCACAGAAGGACCTGCCGCATGGGCGCCGACACACCAGAGGGACGACCGAGCCGGCGCAAGCTGCTGCAGCGGACTGTCCCCCTCCTCGCCGCCGGCATCGGTGCCGGCGCGCTGGGCACGGGCGCTGCCGCGGCCGGCCGGCCGGATTCCTCGGCGGATGACGAACGGATCGCCCGCCTGGTGGCGGACCCGACGTCCGCCACCCACCAAGCGCTGCTTCGGATGCTGGCCCCTGCCGGGGCCGCTGCGGCGCAGACCGCTGCGTCCGGGCGCGTGGATCCCCGGCAGTCCGGTCACGACGTCGTCCTGCTGCTGGGCCAGTCGAATATGCAGGGCTGCGGCCTCCCGTTCGACCCGGCGATCGATGTGGAACTGGACGGCATCGACCAACTGGCAGGTTCCGGTCCGCACGCCGGCCACGTCATCAGGGCCAGCGAACCGCTCCGCCACGTTGCCAGCGTGTGGGTGGACGGGCGGCCCGCGGTGGGCCCGGGTCTTGAATTCGCCCGGCAGCTGTGGCTGGCCCAACCGGCCGACCGCCGCGTGCTGTTGGTGCCCGCGGCCTTGGGCGGCACCTCGATCACCGGCAGCGCCGACTACTCCTGGGATCCGGACAATACGGTTGCCCGAATGAACCTGTTCCACCGCGCGCTCGGTGCCGCCCGGCAGGCGCTAGCAGTGAATCCGCACAACCGATTGGTGGCCGTCCTGTGGCACCAGGGCGAGTCCGACGCCGTGCTGGGCGCCTCGGAGAACTGGTACCGCAGCAAATTGCTGCAGATCATCGATCTGCTCCGCGATGCGCTGGGACCGGCACCGTTCCTGATTGGCGGCATGGTGCCCGAATGGCTACCGGACGACCCGCGGCGCCGCGGCATCGAATCCGCCCACCGCGCCATCCCGTCGCTCCGGCCGCGGACGGCGTTCGTTGAAGGCCCCCGCGGTGCCAGCCAGGACGTGGAGCAGATCCACTACAGTGCCGCGGGGGCACGCGAGCTGGGCCTGCGCTACTACCGCGCCTTTGACGCGGAAACGGCGGGCCGGACCGAGTAGCGGGTGCTGACCGCGCCGCCGCCGATCGTGCTCATGCCTGCTCAGCTGTTCGCCGGGAGGCCACGAAGGCGGCAACGCAGGCCTCGACGTCGTCGGCTGTATGGGCAGCAGACAGCTGCACCCGGATGCGCGCCGCCCCCTGCGGCACCACCGGGTAGCTGAAAGCCGTGACATAGACGCCCTGTGCCAACATGGCCTCAGCAATCTTCCCGGCGAGCACGGCGTCGTGGAACATGACCGGGACGATCGGGTGTTCGCCTTCCAGCAGGTCGAACCCCTCCCCTGCCATCCGCCGGCGGAACAGCGCGGCGTTGTCCTGCAATCGGGACCGGAGATCGGCGGAACCGCCCACCAGTTCCAGCGCCTTGAGGGTTGCGGCCGCGATGGCCGGGGCCACTGAGTTGGAGAACAGATAGGGCCGCGCCTTTTGCCGAAGCATGGCAACGATCTCCCCGCGGCCGGACACGTAACCGCCGGAGGCACCGCCCAAGGCCTTGCCGAAGGTGCCGGTGTAGATGTCCACCTTCTCCGCCACCCCTGCATGTTCCGGAGTGCCGGCGCCGGTGGCCCCCATGAAGCCGACGGCGTGCGAGTCGTCGACCATCACCAGCGCCCCGAATTCTCCGGCCAGCTCGCAGATCCGCTGCAGCGGGGCCAGGTAGCCGTCCATGGAGAACACGCCGTCGGTGACGATGACCGTCCGCCGGGCACCGGCGCCGTCGTTCATTGTTGCTGTCTCCTGCAGGCGCTCCTGGAGCTCAGCCATGTTCCGATTCGCGTAGCGGAATCGCGCGGCCTTGGACAGCCGGATGCCGTCGATGATGGAGGCATGGTTCAACGCGTCCGAAATGATGGCGTCTTCCGGACCGAACAACGATTCGAAGACCCCGCCGTTGGCATCGAAGCAGGACGAGAACAAGATGGTGTCGTCGGTGCCCAGGAACCGGGAGACAGCCTCTTCCAACCGCAGGTGCAGGTCCTGCGTGCCGCAGATAAAGCGCACGCTGGCCATGCCGAAGCCGCGCTCGTCCAAGGCGGCTTTCGCGGCAGCAATGATGTCGGGATGGTCCGCCAGCCCCAAGTAGTTGTTGGCGCAGAAGTTCAGCACCTCGCGGGCGGTCCCGTCGGGAAGACCGGCAGAGATGTGGCTGGACTGCGGCGTGGTGATGCGGCGTTCGGCCTTGAACAATCCGGCAGCGCGGAGTTCCTCCAGCTCCGAAGCCAGTTGGTCCTTGAGCGTTCCGTACATGCGTCCCTCCCTAGATCCGGGTCCAGTCCAGGACCACTTTGCCGCTTGTTCCCTGCCGGGCCGTCTCGAACCCGTACTCCCATTCGGCGGCCGGCAGCACATCGGTGATGACGGAGGAGATTGCCGCGTGCAGCGCCGGGCTTGAGGAGAGCATGGCGCTCATGGCGTACCAGGTTTCATACATTTCGCGACCGTAGATGCCCTTGAGCGTGAGCATGTGGGTGACCACCTTGGCCCAATCGATCGTGATGTCTTCGGCCGGCAGCCCCAGCAGCGCAATCCGGCCTCCATGGGTCATGTTGTCGATCATCGCGCGCAGCGCCGAAGCACGGCCCGACATCTCCAGCCCAATGTCAAAACCTTCCGCCAACTCGAGCTGGCGTTGCGCGTCAGCCACCCCGGTCTGGCTGACGTCCACCGCCATGTCGGCCCCCATCTGCTTGGCCAGTTCCAGCCGGGACGCGGAAACATCGGTGACGGCGATTTTGCGGGCACCGGCGTGGCGCACCACCGCAATCGCCATCAGGCCAATGGGCCCGGCGCCGGTGATCAGGACGTCTTCGCCCACCAGCGGAAAGCTAAGCGCCGTGTGCACGGCGTTGCCGAACGGGTCGAAGATGGCGCCCAGTTCCGGCGTCACAGCCGGGTCGGTGTGCACCCACACGTTGGTTTCCGGGATCACGACGAACTCCGCGAAAGCGCCGTCCCGCTGCACACCCACGCTCAGCGCACGGATGCACATCTGGCGCCGGCCGGCGCGGCAGTTCCGGCAGGTTCCGCAGACGATATGCCCCTCGCCGGAAACCCGGTCCCCGATCTGCACATCCTGCACTCCGCTGCCGGTGGCCACGACTTCTCCGTAAAACTCGTGGCCGGGGATCAGCGGCGTCCGGACCGCACCGGCGGCCCAGTCGTCCCACGCCTGGATGTGCAGGTCGGTGCCGCAGATGCCCGTGGTGTGTACTTTGATCTTGACCTCGCCGGCACCGGGTTCCGGTTCCGGGCGGTCCAGAAGCTCGAAACCGGCCTGTGGGCCGGGTTTATAGAGCGCCTTCACGCGGTGTCCTTTCGCTGTGCCTGGCCGGGCACGCCCGGCCGGCCGGAGGGTGGTCCGGATGACTAGGCCCACTCTACGTAAATGGCTTGCCGAAGTGGAGCGCGTCACAGTCCCCGCCGGGTCACGGGCACGGTAACTTCGCTCCAGGCACTTCTCCCGGCAACGGTATTCACCGCTGCGTCGGCCAGCCCATCACCCGGCTGGAGATGCATGTTGTCCTGACCTGGCTGGCACGGCATGTGGAGCGCATCGAGCCCACGGGCGCGCCGGTCCCGTATCTGCACAACACGCTGAAGGGCTCACCTCGCTGCCCGTGAGCCTGGTGGCCGCCTGAGCCCTCGGAGCAACCAGGCCGACCGCCCCCAGGGGACCCTGCAAACATGCCGGAGCCCCGTGCCGTGGAAGCTGGTGGAAGGCCGCGGAAGCGCAGGCTAGACTGTGACCCCGGCCACAGGTCCGTGGCTGTGATCCGGTACAAAGGGGTTCTCCAGTGCCGCACCCAGCCCAACCAGCGTCCCGGCCCGTGCAGGACCAGGCCTACGCTGCGCACGAACGACTCGATCCGATCCGGCTGTCCGGCGGGACCGGGAACATCAGGGGGCTGCGCGCAGTGGTCCGCGAGTCCTGGCAGCGATCATTGCAGCACGCGGCGGATCCCGATCGAGCACTGGCGCCACTGGTCCTGGCCGCCGATGCGCTGGACGTGTTCCGCCGGAACCATCCGTTGTCCGCCATCATGCCGGTCTTCAGCCGGTTGCTGGTGGAGCCCAGCCACGATGCCGGAATGCTGGTGGCCGTGGGAGACCAACACGGGCGGCTGCTCTGGGTGGACGGAGACGCCGGCTTGAAAGACCGTGCGGAAAACATGATGTTTATGCCCGGCACCGATTGGTCGGAGGCAACGGTTGGCACCAGCGCGCCCGGCACGGCGCTCGCGGTAGGCCGGGGAGTCCAGATTGCCGGTGCCGAGCACTTCAGCCGGGCGGTCCATTCGTGGAGCTGTACGGCTGTCCCCATCTGTGACCCTGACACCGGTGCTGTTCTGGGCGTCGTGGATCTGACCGGCGGGGAGGAGGCGGCCGCGCCCCATACGCTGTCCCTGGTCAGGGCGGCGGTAGCGGCGGCGGAGGCCGAACTGCGCATTATCCGCCTCCAGGCCGCCGCCCGGCACGGCACGGGGACGCGCAGCCGGACAGTGCCCGCCGGCCCCGACACCCAGCGCCGCCGTGCGGCGGCTCGTCCGACCAGCGAGTCCCGGGCCCGCGCGAAGGCCGGTCTCCACGTCACGGGACGGGACCAGGGAGTGTTGGAACTTGCCGGCCGGCGGATCGAGTTGTCGCAGCGGCACACGGAGATCCTCACCCTGCTGGCCCTGCACCCTGCCGGCCTCACGGCCGAGGAACTGGCGGACCAGCTCAACCCGCGGGCTCAAGGCGCCACCTTGCGGGCCGAGATGGTGCGGCTGCGCAAACTGCTGGCCGGTATCAGTCCCGCCGCCGTCCCCGAGTCGCGGCCCTACCGCCTCCCCCTGGAAGTGGCGGTCGATGCGCAGCAGGTCCTCCAATGCCTGGCCCGCGGAGCGCACCGGCAGGCGCTTGGCCTGTACCGGGGGCAGGTCGTTCCTCGGTCGGAGGCGCCCGGCGTCGTCGGTTTCCGCCGGCACGTCAGTGCCACCCTGCGCGAGGCAGTGCTCAGCAGCGCCTCACCGGAAGAAGTGGTGCGGTACCTGCAGCTTCCTGAAGCAAGGTACGACGCCGAGGCCTGGCACGCGGCGCTGCGCCTCCTGCCAGCGCGCTCACCGAAGCGGGCAGCGGTCGTGGCGGTGCTGGAACAGTTGGAAACCGAGGACTGACGGCCCCGTCGGGATTCGGCCCGCGCAGTTGGAAGCCGCGCAGTCCAAGGCCGGGAACCGACGGCCGCTGCAACCTGAATGCAACCTTGCCTTCCGTAGGCTCGGCGGACACAGACAATGCCGTCTGCCGGACCGTGGGGGTCCGGACACAGAAGCCAAAGGAGTCCACCATGACTGTTTACGCCCAGCCCGGAACCGAGGGATCGCCGGTCAGCTTCAAGCAGCGCTACGAGAACTGGATCGGCGGCGAATGGGTCGCCCCGGTAAAGAACCAATACTTCGAGAACCCCTCCCCCGTCACCGGCAAACCGTTCTGCGAAGTGGCACGGGGTACCGCCGAGGACATTGAACTCGCCCTGGACGCCGCCCACAAGGCCGCACCGTCGTGGGGCAAGACCTCTGTTGCGGACCGGGCGGCAGTGCTGAACCGGATTGCTGACCGGATCGAGGAGAATCTGGAACTGCTGGCCGTGGCCGAGACCTGGGACAACGGCAAGGCCGTCCGCGAGACTCTGGCCGCCGACATCCCGCTGGCCGCTGACCACTTCCGCTACTTCGCTTCCGCCATCCGGGCACAGGAGGGCAGGCTGTCCCAACTGGACGACGACACCACCGCCTACCACTACCACGAGCCGCTGGGTGTGGTTGGGCAGATCATCCCCTGGAATTTCCCCATCCTGATGGCCACCTGGAAGCTGGCGCCTGCGCTCGCGGCGGGCAACGCCGTCGTTCTGAAGCCTGCGGAGCAAACACCGGCGTCCATCCTGGTGCTGATGGAGCTGATCGCGGACATCCTGCCGGCAGGCGTGGTCAATGTGGTCAACGGTTTCGGCGTGGAAGCCGGCAAGCCGCTGGCGTCCAGTCCGCGGATCCGCAAAATCGCGTTCACCGGCGAGACCACCACCGGCCGGCTGATCAGCCAGTACGCCTCGCAGAACCTGATTCCCGTCACGCTGGAGTTGGGCGGTAAGAGCCCAAACATCTTCTTCTCCGATGTGGCCGCCGAAAAGGACGCGTTCTACGACAAGGCACTGGAGGGCTTCACCCTGTTCGCGTTCAACCAGGGCGAAGTCTGCACCTGCCCGTCGAGGGCGCTGGTGCAGGAGTCGATCTACGACTCGTTCATGGCCGACGCACTGGCGCGGACCGAGTCGATCATCCAGGGCAACCCGCTGGACACGGACACCCAGCTCGGGGCCCAGGCCTCCAACGACCAGCTGGAAAAGATCCTGTCCTACATGGACATCGGCCAGCAGGAGGGCGCGAAAATCCTGACCGGCGGCGGCCGCAACATCCTGGACGGGGATCTCGCCGAAGGCTACTACGTGAAGCCGACCATCTTCGAGGGCGACAACAGCATGCGGATCTTCCAGGAAGAGATCTTCGGGCCGGTCGTCTCGGTTACCCGGTTCGGAAATTATCAGGAAGCACTGGAGATTGCCAACGACACGCTCTACGGGCTGGGGGCCGGAGTGTGGAGCCGCAACGGCAACGTGGCCTACCGGGCCGGGCGCGAAATCCAGGCCGGCCGGGTGTGGGTGAACAACTACCACGCCTACCCGGCGGGGGCGGCGTTCGGCGGCTACAAGTCCTCGGGCATCGGCCGGGAAAACCACGCGATGATGCTGGACCACTACCAGCAGACCAAGAATCTGCTGGTCAGCTACAACGAGAACAGGCTCGGCTTCTTCTAAAGACAGGTCACGTCATGGTGTCTGCTTCACCACAGGGGCAGGGCGCACCCACCCCGCCCGCTGTGAACCACGAAGCGGCGCTCGAGGCGGCGGTGGCGCTGCCCGGGGAGGATTTTTCCCGGGTGGCGCTCACCGGACCCGCCGTCGGGCTGCTGCAAAAACTGTGGGAAACCCACGGACCGCTGATGTTCCATCAGTCCGGCGGTTGCTGTGACGGCTCTTCCCCCATGTGCTATCCGGCCGGTGAATTCCTCACCGGCGACGCGGACGTGCTGCTGGGCACGTTCGACCTCCCCGGCCGCGGGAACCTGGACTTCTGGATGTCGCGGGAGCAGTTCGCGTACTGGAAGCACACGCATCTGACCGTGGACGTGGTGGATGGGCGCGGCAGCGGGTTCTCGGTGGAGGCCCCGGAGGGCAAACGCTTCCTGATCCGCTCGCGGCTGTTCGACGGCACCGCAAAGCCGGCCTGACGGGTCATCCGGGCCGGGGTGCCGGTCCCGGAGCCGCGCTCCTTTTGGGCTCTTGCTCCGCTGATGAGGTGGAGCAGGAGCCCAAACCGGAGCAGGGGCGGAAACCCTTGCAGGGAGGAAACCCTTGATCGCCCGCGCGTCTAGTGTTCGAAGAGGCAGAACGGATGCCCCGCCGGATCGAAGTACACCCGGACGTCGCCCTGGGGTTGAAATCCGGCCAATTCTGCACCGGCCGCTTCAGCCCGGGAGCAGGCGGCAGCCAGGTCGTCGACCAGGATGTCCAGATGCATCAGCATCTGCTGTTCGCCTGGTTCCTGGGGCCAGGCCGGCCGGCGGTAGTCCGCTTCCAACTGGAAGGACAGCCCGGGCCCACCGCCGGGATTGGCCAGGGTCACCCAGTCGGGCTCGTTGGTGCGGATCTTCCAGCCCAGCAGCCGGCCGTAGAACTTCGCCAAGGCCAACGGATCCGGCGCCCCCAGAACCGTTGCGTGCAGTTGAAGTCCTGTAGAACCGGGCATGGCCACTCCTGGTGTGGACGTAATTCCTGTGCAGCAATCCGGCCATGCTACTGCCGCTCCGGCGCAGCGGCTAGCGTTCGGACAGGACTTCAGCCAGCGCACGCTCCGCCACGCTGCGCAGCAGCCGGTTGTCATCGGAGGAGGTTAGCAGCGCCGTCGCGATATTCAGGGCCCAGCCGCGGCCGCGCTGCCAGGTCTCCGCGGACACGTCGGTGCGCGCTTCGACTGCAGCGATGAACTCCCGGCGTCCCGCCGCATCGAAAACCAGCCAGGCGGCGGCCAGATCGGTGGCCGGATCCCCGGCGGTGATGTCACCGAAGTCGATGACTGCCGCCAACCGGTTGCCGTCCACCACCAGGTTCCCGGGGTGGAGGTCGCCGTGCAGCCACAGCGCCGGTCCGTCCCAGGCCGGCACGGCGGACAGTTGGCGCCACAGTGCCGTGACACGCGCTGCATCTGGAATGGCGCCGGAAGCCAGGCGCTGCTGTACAGCGCCGTTGCGGGAGGACAGCGGCACCCCGCGCACCGGGTTCACCGGGGCGCCGGACGGGGCGGGCAGGTGCAGGGCTGCAACAAAGGCGGCCAGACCGGGGGCCAGCGAGCGTCGTTCTTCCGGGCGGAGCCGCCAGGCAGCCCTGCCGTCCAGCCACGGCACCACCGACCAGGGCCAGGGATAGTACGACGACGGACTGCCGCAGCGCACCGGGGCAGGCACTGCGACGGGCAGTTCGGGGGCCAAGGACGGCAGGCACTGCTGTTCGTTCAGCAGCAGCTCGGCAGCGGCCGCACGCCGTGGCAGCCGGATGGCCAGCTCCGTGCCGAGCTTGAACGTGACGTTGTCCCATCCGTTGGCCACCCGCACGAGGGGCAACCGGGCGAGGTCGGGAAACTGGTCCGACAGCAACCGCTGCACCAGGTCGTTGGGCACATCGATTTCCGCAGCGGGCATCAAGGCCATCTGTTGTCGTTCTTCCTTTTACGAGGCAGGCACGCCCCGCGGGGGCACGGGCGTTTGTGCGCCCGTTGGCCGGGCGCGCGGGCTGGACTTCCATCAGATCATCCGGCAGCCTCACGGGCCAGCGGGACACGCCCCGGCTCATCCGGGGGCCAGCTGCTCCGGCGCGCGGCGGCCCACGGAGTGCAGTGGTCCGCGGGCGGCAGCAACGCCATCATGACCCCCTACCCAACGGCCCAGAGCAGAC
>NZ_JBNHHB010000132.1:0-14729 GCF_059091905.1 Arthrobacter sp. Dra40 | reverse complement strand
GCCCGCAGCAGTTGCGCCGGGCTGCCGGCGGGAAGGGTGAAGTCGTCGTCGGCGCTGAAGTACAGAACGCGGCCCCCCGTGCGGGAAGCCATGGCCTTGACCCGGGGATCGTCGGCATTGAGCACGGCGGTTCCGTCGGCGGGCACTGCCTCGGCCAACTCGCCCTTGGCAATCGCAATGTTTTCCACGCCGCCGAATTCCCCGGCGTGGGCCGTGCCGACGCCCAGCACCACTCCGACGCCGGGTTTGACCATGTCCGCCAGGTACTGGATGTGGCCGATGCCGGTGGCGCCCATTTCCACCACCAGGTAGCGGGTGTCGAAGCCCGCGGCAAAGACGGTCAGCGGGACGCCGACCTCGCCGTTGTACGAACCAACCGGCGCCACAGTGGGCGCCACCCGGCTGAGGATGCCGGCCAGCAGGTCCTTGGTCGTGGTCTTGCCGGCGCTGCCGGTGATGCCGACTACCTCAAGCCCCGAGGCCGCACGCAGCCTCGCCACGATGGCCGCCGCAATCGCGCCCATCGCCAGCACGGCGTCGGCGACGACGATTTGCGGCAGCACGCGGCCGGTCGCGTCAGTAACCTCGCGTTCGGTTAAGGCCAGCACGGCTCCGGCTTCGAAGGCCGCCGCCACGAAGAAGTGGCCGTCGGCCTTCTCCCCGGGCTTGGCCACGAAAAGCCCGCCGGGACGGACTTCACGGGAGTCTGTGGTGGCGGAACTCACGGTGATTCCGGAGGTTTCCCCGGTGCCGTTGGCCGGCTCCCCAATGATCCGTCCGCCGGTAATTGCCGCTACATCGGCTGCAGTAAGTTCAATCATGACGATCTAGGACTCTACCGCGTTCCGGGAGAGCACTTCGAATCCGTGCCGGTGCAGCGCCTGGCGCAGTTCCACCCGGTCGTCGAGAGCCAGGTTCTCTCCGTTGACTTCCTGCCAGACTTCATGGCCACGGCCGGCGACGATCACCGTGTCCAACGGCGCAGCCAGGGCGACGGCACGCTCGATCGCCTCTGCCCGGGGGAAGACCTCGATGATTTCGGCGGGCAGCTGCTCCTGCTCGACGGCGGCGCGGGCGCCGGCGAGTACCTCGGCGCGGATGCTGGCCGCATCCTCGCCGTGCGGATCGTCGTCGCTGACGACGACGACGTCGGCAAGCCTGGCGGCGATGGCACCCATCAGCGGGCGCTTGGTCTGGTCGCGCTCCCCCGTGGCTCCGAAAACCACAATCACGCGCGATCCGGGCTCCGGACGGCGCACCGATGCCAAGGTCCTCTCGAGCGCGTCGGGGTTGTGCGCGAAGTCGACGATCGCCGCCGGGTTCTCGCTGAGCAACTGCATCCGGCCTGGCACCTCGACGGTCAGCGGGTCTGCCCTGTCGACTGCCTCTTGGAGCCGCGCCGGTGCGATTCCCGAAGCCAGCACCATGACCACCGCCAGCGCGGCGTTGGAAATGTTGAAGGTGCCCGGCAGTCCGGTGTGCAGCCGCAGCAGCTCGCCGGCCGGGCCATACAGGTCAAAGCGGTGTCCCAGGCCTTCGCGGACCGTGCTGCGGACGGACCAGTCGGCGCTGCCGCCCTGCGTAGCCAGCGTTACCACCTGGAGTCCGGCGCTATGTGATCGTTTAGCAAGCTCGCGGCCCCAGTCGTCGTCGACACACACCACCGCCCGGCGGGTCCGTTCGGGGCTGAACAGCCGGACCTTGGTGTTGAAGTACTCGTCCATGCTGCCGTGCAGGTCCAGATGGTCCTGGGTGAGGTTGGTGAAGCCGGCCACGTCGAAGCGGACAGCGTCGACCCGGCGGTAGGAAAGGGCGTGCGAGGAGACCTCCATGGCCGCCGCGTCCAGTTCCCGTTCGCGCATCAGGGCCAGGAGCCCGTGCACTTCGGGTGATTCCGGCGTGGTCAAGGCGCTGGGGATCGCCTCCGAGCCGGCTTTGATCTCGATGGTTCCAATCAGCCCGGTGCTGAGGCCGAGTGCCTGCAGCAGCGAATTGATGAAGTAGGTGGTGGTCGTCTTGCCGTTGGTCCCGGTGACGCCGAACAGCGTAGGCGCCTGACGGTCCGAGGGCTGGCTGTCGTAAACAGCCGCCGCCAGCGGCCCCACGAGCGCACGCAGGTCCCCGGACCGCAGCACCGGCAGTCCCGGGGCCAGTTCGGCTGCCCGGCGGGCGCCGTCGTCGTCGGTCAAGATGGCCGCTGCCCCGGCCGCTTCCGCGTGGGCGGCGAACTCGGCACCGTGGCGGCGGGCTCCGGGCAGGCCAACATACAGGTCGCCGGGCTCAACCGACCGTGAATCGATGGTGATGCCGGTAAAGGCCAGGTCTTCCGTGGCCGGGGCCGCCTCCGGCACCGGAAGCCCGCGGTGCTGCAGCATGCTGCGCAGCGCCGCCAGCCGGACCGGCCTGACCCTTGCGGGCCGCAGGGGCGAGGCGGACAGGTGGGGCTGCTCGGCAGTGGAACTCACATAATCTCCAGGTTGGGTCATTCCAGCGGGAGGTCTACCCGTTTGCTGGTGGACGGCGGCACGTTGTAGGCGTTGAGGACTTGGGTCATGACCTTCTTGAACGTCGGCCCGGCAGTCAGCGTCAGCACGCCGCCCTGCGGCCGCTGGATGGTCGCCACGACCACGAACTCCGGGTCCTCCATCGGAGCAATGCCGGCCATGGAAATGGTGTAGCCGCTGAACCCCCCGCTGGCGGCCGGTGCTTCCGCTGTACCGGTCTTGACCCCGATCCGATAGTCCTCAATATTACCGGCCTTGCCGCTGTGGTACTTCGGGTTGGTTTCCAGCATGTCCTGCACCATGTTCGCGGTCTTCTTGGACACCGCCCGGCGGCCCTTCTCGGCAGGCACCTCGTGCACGGTGCCGTCCGGGTCGATGTAGGCGTCAATCAGCCGCGGCTGCATCAGTACCCCGTTGTTGGCGATGGTTCCGTAGGCGACGGCGGTGTGCAGGGCAGTCTGGGCGAGGCCTTGGCCGAACATGACGGTGAACTCCTGCCGGCCGTCCCACGTCCCGGGCTCGGCCAGCAGCCCGGCTGTTGCGCCGTTGATGCCGATGTCGAAACGATGCCCGATGCCGAACCGCCGCAGGTAGTCGTAGCGCTGCTGCCGCGTCAGCTGCTGGCTGATCATCGTGGTGCCGGTATTCAGCGACTGGGCAAAGATGCCGGCCGTGGTGCGCGTCAAGGTCCCGTGCGGCGTTGCGTCCTGGAAAGTCTGGCCGTTGACCGTGTACTTGGGCGGGATCGTGTACCGCGAGGCCGGTGTGGTGATGCCTTCTTCGATCGCCGCCGCCATGGTGATCATCTTGGTGGTCGACCCGGGTTCGAAGGCGCGTGTCACAGCCATCGACTGGCGTTCACTGTCGGGAGTGGCGCCCGGGTCGTTGGGGTCCACCGTCGTTGAGTCTGCCAGCGCAATCAGGTCCCCGGTCTTGGCATTGAGGACGACGACGGTGCCGTACTCGGCGCCGTAGTCCTGCACGGTCTCGGCGATGACTTCCTGGGCGTACCACTGGATGTCGGTATTGAGGGTCAGCCGGACGCTGCGGCCGTCCACGGCCGGGACTTCTTCATTGGTTCCCACCGGGATGCGGATGCCGTCGGCACCGATTTCGTAGGTCTTCGAGCCCGGGGTCCCCGACAGGACGTCGTTCTGGGATGCCTCAATGCCTTCGAGCGGGACGCCGTCGGACCGCATGAACCCGACGACGGATCCAGCCACCGCACCTGCCGGGTAGTTGCGGATGGTGGTCTCGCGGGCGGAGAGTCCGGGGAAGGCCAGGTCCTGGATTTTTTGCTGGACTTCCGGGGTGACCGATTTGGCCACGTAGTTGAAGGGCTTGTCGCCCGTGACCGCTGCGGTGACGGTTTTTACGTTCTGGCCCAGGATTTTCGCCAGCTCGGCGATGGCATCGGCGATCTTGACGTCCTCGGACTTCTGGCTGATCGGATCGAACCTGGTGTAGTCCTCTACCAGCCGCTGGTCCACCACCACATCGAACCGCTGGACGCTGCGGGCAAGCACGTTGTTGTTGGCATCAAGAATCTCCCCGCGCAGCGCCGGGAGGTCGACAGTGCGCAGCCGCTTGTCCACGGCCGCCTGGGCCATGCCGGCCGTGTCCAGACCTTGGATCTGGAACAACCGGGCCCCGAGGATCACCAACAGGACCAGGACGATTGCGAGCCCGGCCCGGAGCCTCCGTGTGGCCCTCGCCGTGCGGTTAGGGTGCTGCCGGTCGGCGGTTGGTGCTGCCACAGGTACCTCGTTCGCGTTGCCGGGCGGTTATTGCCCTGTCTGTTGCTTCGGTGCCGGGATGCTGCCGCCGTTGAGCTGCTTCGCGGCTTCCTTCTGTGCTGTTTCCTTCCGGGCTGTTGCCTTCCGGGCTGTTTCCTGCTGTGCCGTTTCCTTCTGTGCTGTTGCCTGCCGGGCTGCTTCTCCTGCCGCTGCCTCGGCGGCAGCAGCAGACTTTGCCGGTTCCGGGGCCGGGACCGCGTCGCCGGTTTTCTTTCCGGTTCCTGCGTTCGCGGCCGGCTGGTGTCCCGGATTCTCCGGCTGGGCGACCAGCAGTTCCGGCGCTGCGCCCGGTTCCGCGGCCTTCGGCTTCCCGGCGACCTTCCGGCTCTCCAAGTTGATGGATCCCGCCGACGGCGACGTTACCATTCCCAATTCTGCCGCCTTCGCAGCCAGATTCTGCGGAGCCCGGTTGTTTTCCAGCTGTTGTGTCAGTTTCTCGTTCGCTTGTGCCAGGGATACCTGCTCGTTGCGCATCTCCACCAGTTTGTACTGGCCGCTGGAAACGGAGATGTTCAGCATCAGAACGCTGCCGAGGGCCAGGACCAGAACGGTAAAGCAGAAAAGGACAAACGGCACTCGCTTGCGCGTGGGACCGCTGGGTACAACGGAGAGAGGGGTCCGGCGGGGCGCCTGCCGGGGCTCGGTCTCGGGACGCCGGGCGGGTGCAGCGCTGCCATGCACGTACTGATGCTGGTCGGCACGGGCTGCGTGGGCACTGGCACTCATGTGGCGCTCCTGTTCCTGATCCGTTCTACCGCCCGCAACCTGGCCGAGGCCGCCCGCGGGTTTTCTTCAATTTCTGCTGCCGTTGGCACCTCGGTGCCTTTGGTCAAGGTCTTCAGCTGTGGTTTGTGTTCTTCCAGCTCGACCGGGAATCCGCGGGGTGCCGAAGACTTCGAGAGCTGGCTGAACACAGACTTCGTGATCTTGTCCTCGAGGGAGTGGTAGGACATGACGACGATCCGCCCCCCGAGAGCCAATACGTCGACGGCCGCGGGCAAGGCCCGCTCGAGCACATCCAACTCCTCGTTGACTTCGATCCGCAGTGCCTGGAACGTGCGCTTGGCCGGATGTCCGCCGGTCCGTGCAGCAGCGGCCGGCACGACCTTGCGGATGGCCTCCACCAGCTGTCCGGTGGTCGTCAGCGGAGCGTCGTCGCGGGCTGCCACAATGCTTGAGGCGATACGGCCGGCGAACTTTTCCTCGCCCCAGCGGCGGATAATGCGCACCAGATCCGCTTCTGCATAGGTGTTGACGATGTCCGCTGCCGTCTTGCCCCGGCTGGTATCCATACGCATGTCGAGCGGGGCGTCATAGGAGTAGGCAAAACCGCGCTCTCGCTCGTCCAATTGGAGCGATGAAACGCCGAGGTCGAAGAGCGCGCCGTCAATAGTGCCAACACCCAGGTCCTCGACCGCGTCCGCGATCTCGTCGTAGACGGCGTGCACGAGGTCGGTGCGGTTGGCGAAAGGCCTCAGGCGTTCTCCGGCCAGCGCCAGCGCTTGTTCGTCCCGGTCAATGCCGATCAGGTGCAGCTGCGGAAAACGCTGCAGCAACGCCTCCGAGTGCCCGCCCATGCCAAGCGTCGCGTCGACTGCTACGGCCCGGCCTCGTTCCTCTATGGCACGTTCGATGGCTGGGGCAAGCAGGTTAATGCAGCGGTCGCGGAGGACCGGGACATGGCGCTCCCCTGCCGGCCGCTCGCTGTTCATCCTGGAAGCCCTCGTTCCTGCTGGTGCTTGTCCTGCTGCCGGGCCCGGTTGGCCCTGTCCTTAAGGCCGAAGGTCCTTGGACCAGATCCCCATCCGCGCCTGACCTGTCCCGCCTGGCTCCGGGGAAGGTGAGCCAGGTTAAACCTGCCGGGCGGCTGGAGATCTCATCCAAGAACTTCCGTGCCGCGCTTTGTCTTGTGGTACCGGAGTCAGAAGACTCCGGGCAGTACATCTTCGTCTGTTTCGGAGAAGGCGGTTTCCTGCTCCAGGAGGTATTCGTCCCAGGCCTGGGCGTCCCAGATCTCCGCGCGGGTCCCCGCGCCGATCACTGCCAGTTCCCTGCCCAGTCCCGCATAGCTTCGCAGCGCCGGCGGGATGGTGACCCGGCCCTGCTTATCCGGCACTTCATCAGAGGCCCCGGACAGAAAGACGCGAATGTAGTCACGGGCTTGGCGGGAAGATATCGGCGCCTTCCGCATCTCCTCGTGCACCCGTTCAAATTCCTTCTGGCTGAAGACGTAGATGCAACGCTCCTGGCCTCTCGTCAGGACGAGACCGTCGGCAAGTTCATCGCGGAACTTCGCGGGAAGTATCAAGCGCCCCTTCTCGTCAAGCCGCGGCGAATGCGTCCCGAGGAACATCGCCACCGCCTTGCCGATTGGAGGAGACTGTCGACCCCTGCGTCACCACTACCCTCTTATGTCCTCCACTTTACTCCACATCACGCCCCAGTCAACTCATTTGAGCGCTTTTTGTAGCGGGAAATGTCCAACTTGGTTCGCCCCAGCACTAGGAAGTGCACGTGTGGAGCGAAGTGGAGGGTTTGGGGAACCCGCGCAGCAAATTCGGGTCCGGTGCCCGGTGCCGGCAAGCAGCGCAGTCCGCGCGGGGCGGGAAAGAGCGTGGGCAGCGCCGAAAACCGCTCGTTAAACACGAAAAGACCCGTTACTCAACGGGTCGTTCCTTCGTGCTGACCGGGGTCAGGGCCCGGGTGGGGCAAAGTGGAGGAGCCTCCAGGCCTGCCCGTGCCGGACGGTCCTTGCCGGCCCGGACTTCCTGTCAGCGGTCTTCGCCGTGGTGGCGCTCGTCCCACCGCTCCTCGAGGCTGGCCATGAAGCCGCCCTTGGACGAGGAAGTCTGCCTATTCCCCATCGTCCGCGCCGACGCTCCCCCGGCCCGCCGCGTGGTAGCCCAGTACACCCCGGCGCCCATAATGACGAACCCCAGGACCCCGACGGCGATGATCTGGCTCAGGATGCCGGTGAGCAAGACCAGGATCCCGGCAATGGCGACGAGCGATCCCACGACGATGTGGCGCGTCGACAACGACCGGCCGCTGGCCGATTCCATGTGGCTGGCGAACTTTGGGTCTTCAGCATGCAACTGCTGCTCCAGTTGTTCCAGCAGCCGCTGTTCATGCTCTGAGAGTGGCATCTGAGTCTCCTTTTTTCCAGTCCCCCGAGGGCTGCCTCTTCGTCCAACGAACCCCGCGGGACAAGAGTTCCAAAACCTGCCGGAACCGTCTTGACCCCTCCCTCTAAGAATAGAGCGCAAACCCGGCATTCGAAAGCGGCGGGCGACCACGTGTGAACCCGGCCGCACTGATTTCACGCACCCTGATCCGGCCGGCGCGGGCGGCCCGTCCCCGGGCCCTGCTGCGTCCGCCTGCGGGACCCGGGCTGCAGCAGCGAGGCCGGCAGAATCCCCGCTGCACCGAACTTTCGGTTGACCTCATCCAGCGCCTGTTCCGCGCTGTGCCACGTGTCCTCTTGGCCGTCGAAGCTTAGCTGCTGGCCGCCGCGGCCGGCGTCCTCCAATTGCTCCGCGCGCAAGCCGATGAGTCGGACCGACTGAGGACGCTGGCCAATCCCGGACAAGAGGGCGGCTGCTGCGGCCTGCAACTGCTGGGCGCTGTCCGTTGGCGCCGGCAGCTTCCGGGACCGGGTGAGCGTCGTGAAGTCGGAGTAGCGCAGTTTCAAGGCAACGGTTCCGGCGCGCATGCTGCCGGCCCGGAGCCTGGCCGCCGTGCGGTAGGCCAGCCGCAGGAGTTCGCGCTGCAGCACCTCGTCGTCGTCAACGTCCTGCTCAAAGGTTTCCTCGGCACCGATGCTCTTCTCCGTTCTCTCTGGAGTGACCGGACGATCGTCGACCCCCCATGCCAGCCGGTGCACATGGTCGCCGGTGGCGCCCAGGACCCGGTGCAGCGCTGCCGGCGGAGTCTGTGCCACATCCGCAACGGTACGGATGCCGAGGCGGGCGAGGACCTCCCGTGTCTTGGCCCCGACGCCCCACAGTGCGCCCACCGGCAGGGAGTGCAGGAACTCCACTGTCTCGGCCTGGGGTATGAGCAGCAGCCCGTCCGGCTTGGCGTGCGTAGAAGCGATTTTGGCCACGAACTTGGTGGCCGCGATGCCCACGGTTGCCGTCAATCCCAATTCGGCGGAGATCCGGCGGCGGATGAGCGCGCCGATCTCCAGGGGCTCGCCCAACCGACGGCGCGCACCGGCTACGTCAAGGAAAGCCTCGTCAACGCTCAGCGGTTCCACCAGCGGCGTGATGTCCCGGAAAATCGCCATGATGCGCGAGGAGGCCAGCTGGTACTTGACGTGGCTGGGCGCAATGATGTCCGCCTGCGGACACAGCATCCTGGCCCGGCCCATCGGCATGGCCGAACGGACGCCGTATTTGCGGGCTTCGTAGGACGCCGACAGCACCACGGCACGGCCGGACGCAGATCCCACTATCACCGGCTTCCCGGTCAGCTCCGGCCGGTCCAACAGCTCCACCCCGACAAAGAAGGCGTCCATATCCACGTGGAGGATGGTGCAGTTTTGTTGGTCCGGGGATGTCACAGGACTATCGTAGGCTGGCCGCGGGGCCAGCTGCCGCCACTGCAGCTGAGACGGCATCAGGTGATTGTCTAGACTGGGCTGCAGACATTGGAACCATCCCAAGGAGCCCGGCCGCATGCAGTACCGTCCCGAACAGTCCCCCGAAGCACGGGCAGACCGGAGGTAGCGGCATGGAGTCCGCGTTGACCACTTCCAGCCCTGAGGAACAAGAGGATTTCCGGCTTGCTGTGGCAGGAATGCTGCAGCAGTTCCTGAACGGACAGCACGAACTCCTGTACGAAGCCGCCCCGGACGCGATACCGCTGGTGGAGGCCATCGCAGACCTCACCTCCGGCGGGAAGCGCCTGCGCGCACTGCTGGCCTACTGGGGGTGGCGCGGGGCCGGCGGGCCGGTGCTGGCCGCGCCAGCGGTTCAGGCAGGAGTTGCGCTGGAGCTCTTCCAGGCCGCCGCTCTGATCCACGACGACATTATCGACCGCTCGGATACGCGGCGGGGAAGCCCGAGCGTACACCGGCGGTTTGAACAGCAGCACCGGCTCAACGGCTGGGCGCTGGATGCCGAACGCTACGGCCAGGCGTCCGCCCTGCTGGCCGGTGACCTCTGCTTATCCCTCAGCGAGGAAGTCTTTGCCGGAATCGGTGCGGAGTCGGCATCCGGGACGCCCGCCCGCGCCATCTTCAACCGAATGCGCGCAGAGGTCATGGCGGGACAGTACCTGGACCTTCTGGAGGAAGCCGCCGGCCCCGGCCGGCCTGCCGAAGCCGCGGTGGACCGCGCGCTCCAGATCCTGCGTTACAAGTCCGCCAAGTACTCCACGGTCCACCCGTTGGCCATGGGAGGGGCGCTGGCGGGAGCCTCCGACATGCTGCTTGCGTCCTACGAGGCGTTCTCGCTGCCGTTGGGCGAGGCCTTCCAGATCCGCGACGACGTCCTGGGCGTCTTCGGCGATCCTGCGACCACGGGCAAACCTGCCGGGGACGACCTGCGCGAAGGCAAACGGACGGTCCTGATTGCGCACACGCTCAACCACTGCAGTCCTGCGGAACGCAGCCTGCTGGAGTCCCAACTGGGTGCACCCGAGCTGTCCGACGCCTCGGTCGAAGAGCTCCGCGGCCTGATCACCAGCAGCGGCGCCCTGGATGCCGCCGAGCAGATGATTTCGGACCGGACCGCCGCAGCCGATGAGGCCCTGACCGCCCTGCCGGTGCCGGAGGATGTCCGCCGCGCCCTGGGCCGACTGGCCGACTCTGCGGTGCGCCGCAGCGCCTGAGCAGCGTGCCGGCGCACCGCCCGCACGGCGGCCCGTCGCGCCGGTTTGGAAGCGGGCCGCGGGCAGCCGGTTTTGGAAGCGGGCCGCGGGCAGTTGCGGTGTTTACCAGCCCAGCGCCTGGGCCCGGCGTCGGATCTCGGTCTTGCGGCCCTCGCGGAGGGCATCAATGGGCCGGCCCGGCAATGAATCGTCAGGGGTGAACAGCCAGCGCAGGGTTTCCTCGTCGGTGAACCCGGCGTCGGCCAGCACCGAGAGGGTGCCTGCCAGGCTCTCGAGCACAGTTGACCCGACCAAAAAGGCTGCCGGTACGCAGCGGATCTGGCGCTCCCCCACCCGCACGGCCACCAAGGCGCGCTCTTCGAGCAGTCCGTGCACCTTCCTAATGGAGAGGTCCAGCTGTTCTGCAACGTCGGGCAGCGGCAGCCAATCAGCAATCAGTTCTTCAAGTTCACTCACCGTATAAGGGTGCCACGGCGGCCCTCCCGGAGCCATCTGAGCCCCGACACGCCGCCGTCGTTGTTCATTCGACCCCCGCGGCTTTTGTGTTATGCGGCAATAGTGTAGATTCACTTTAGTCACAATTTTCACACTCGATAACACATGGCACACCAGTACCGCTGTGCGGCCCGTTGGGGGACGCTCGCTAGGCCGCAGAACAAGGATGAGGGACATCAATGACCGATCAGCGCCCGATCACGCGCAACGACCGCAGCCAGCCCCGCCGGGTGCTGCTGTCCGCCGCAGCCACCGCGGCCATTCCCGCCGTTGTGCTCTCCTCTGCTGCCTTGGCCATGCCGGCCCAGGCAGCTGACCTGCCGCCGCGTGCAGCACTGCAGCCCAAAGCAGCGATCCCGGGGGCCACCGTTCCGGCCACCGCATTCATTCCCGCTTCCCAGGTCGCGGCCCAGTTGCCCGCTTCGCTGCGCGCGCAGAGCACGCCGTCCACCCACAAAGTGCGCGCCGGCGACACCGTCAGCGGCATCGCTGCGCGCTACGGCCTGTCCACGCAGAAGGTGCTCTCACTGAACGGGTTGAGCGCCGGCACGATCATTCACCCCGGGCAGCAGATCAAGCTGGGCGGCTCGGCCGCAGCCAAGGCGCCGGGCAATGCCGCCAGGCCGTCCGGCTCCGGCAGCTACACCGTCAAGTCCGGCGACACCCTCTCCGGCATTGCCGCCAAGCACGGCATGAGCCTGGCCGCTGTTTTGTCCGCCAACAACCTCAAGGCCAGCTCGGTCATCTACCCGGGCCAGAAGATCGCGGTGAACGGCCGGACCACCAAGGTCTCCAACGCCTCGGTCAAGGCCCCGGCGACAGCTGCCGCCACGACCGGCACCTCCTCCGGCTCCGGCAGCTACACCGTCAAGTCCGGCGACACCCTCTCCGGCATTGCCGCCAAGCACGGCATGAGCCTGGGCGCCGTTTTGTCCGCCAACAACCTCAAGGCCAGCTCGGTCATCTACCCGGGCCAGAAGGTCGCCGTCAGCGGTGGAGCCGGCACCGCCAGCGTTCCGTCCACGAGCCAGGCGAAACGTTCCACCACCTCGAGCGCAGTCTCCGGCTCGGGCAGCTACACAGTCAAGCCGGGCGACACCCTCTCCGGAATCGCCGCCCGCCACGGCATGAGCCTGGGCGCGGTCCTCTCCGCCAACAACCTCAAGGTCACCTCTGTCATCCACCCGGGCCAGAAGATCAAGGTATCCGGTTCGTCCGTGGCCAGCGCATCGGCCCCGGCCAAGGCACCGGTCACGAGCGCCGCCACCGGCTCCGGCAGCTACACCGTCACGTCAGGTGATACGCTCTCCGGCATCGCCGGGAAGCTGAACGTCACGCTTTCCAGCCTGCTGCAGGCCAGCGGCCTGAAATCGACCTCGATCATCTACCCGGGGCAGAAGATCAGCGTCCCCGGCGGCGCCGCTGCGTCAACAACGACGACGTCGAACGTCGGCACGGCATCGGCGCTGCCGCTGGTGCCCAGCACCTTCCTGCACTACACCTACCCGGCCGCGGTGGTGGGCCAAGCCAACGAGAACAAGCGGCTGCTGCTCAACACCCCCCAGCCCAGCCCGGCCCAGATGAAGGACATCATCGCGCAGACCGCACGCAGCATGGGCGTCGATCCCAGGCTCGCTTTGGCGCACGCCTACCAGGAATCGGGCTTCCAGCAGGACGCCGTGTCGCCGGCGAACGCCATCGGGGCCATGCAGGTGATTCCGTCCTCGGGCGAATGGGCCTCGGGCCTGGTGGGCCGCAAACTCAACCTGCTCGATCCCTATGACAACGCAACTGCCGGCGTCGCCATCATCCGGGCGCTGGTGAAGACCAGCCCGTCCCTGGACATCGCCATCGCGTCCTACTACCAGGGCCAGTACGGTGTGATGACCTACGGCATGTACAGCGACACCAAGTCCTATGTGGCTTCGGTAAAAGCGCACATGAGAAAGTTCTAACCAGCCCTCCTCCTCAGCGACAAAGGACCCGGACCCATCTGTGGATTCGGGTCCTTTCGCGCATCGGACTAGGATCGTAGAGTGCAGCAACCGGCAACTGATTCTTTGGTGGGCGCCCTGATCGACGGGCGCTACCGGGTTGCCTCGCGCCTTGCGCGCGGCGGGATGTCCACCGTTTACCTGGCGTCCGATACCCGGCTGGACCGCAATGTGGCGCTTAAGGTCCTTTATCCCTATCTGGCCGAGAACAAGAGCTTCCTGGAACGGTTCGAGCGCGAGGCCAAGTCGGCTGCCCGGCTCTCGCACCCGCATGTCGTAGGCGTCTACGATCAGGGCTTCGACGGCAATGTTGCCTATCTGGCCATGGAATACGTGCGGGGACACACCTTGCGCGATCTGTTGGATGAATCCGCCCCGCTCACGCCGCGCCATGCGCTGGCAGTCCTGGATCCAGTGATCGAAGGGCTGGCCGCCGCGCACGCCGCCGGCCTGGTCCACCGCGACATTAAGCCGGAGAACGTCCTGATGTCCCACGACGGTCGGATCAAACTGGGCGATTTTGGCCTGGCCCGCGCGGTGACCACGAGCACCAGCACCGGATCCCTGATCGGCACGGTGGCGTACCTCCCGCCCGAATTGGTCACCGGCACTGCGGCCGACGAGCGCAGCGATGTCTACTCGGTGGGCATCATGCTGTTCGAGATGTTGACCGGGAGGCAGCCGTTCACGGGCGATGTAGCCATTCAAGTGGCCTTCCAACACGTCCACTCTACCGTCCCGGCTCCGTCAACCCTGGTTCCCGGGCTTGCTCCCGATCTCGACGAACTGGTCCTCTGGTGCACGGCCTCGGACCCGGACCAGCGCCCGGTGGACGCCGCTGCGCTGCTCGGCGAGCTGCGGCACGTGCACAAGTCGCTCAGTGATGCACAGCTGGATGCCCAAGCAGACCCGGCCAGGCCATCGGGGCCATCGTCAACCGAGGTCATTTCCTCCGACCCACACCGGACCACCGTGATCTCCCGCGAGCCCCGGCACACCCGGATTTTCAGCACCGGCGACGTTGCCCGGGCCGCGGCGCCCTCGGAACAAAGCCCGCTGTCGGCCAGGGAATCCAAGAAGCGCCAACGGGAACTTACCCGGCAGGCTCGGCGGCCCGAACAGAACCTACGCCGGGGAAATCCGCGGCGGCGCGGCATCATCTGGGTTGTGGTGCTGGCCATTGTGGCCGCGCTGGTCGCAGCCGCCGGGTGGTTTTTCGGCATGGGACCCGGGGCCCTGGTGTCCGTGCCTGACGTGACGGGCAAACCTGTGGCGGAAGCGCAAAGTCTGCTCCAGGAACAGGGGCTGGAATACCGGCTCCAAGAGGTCTTCGACGAAAAACTTGCGGCGGGACTAGCCGTCGGAACCGAACCGGACGCACCGGCGGAAATCCGCCGTTTTGAACCGGTGGCCCTCGTAGTCTCGAAGGGGCCCGAACTGTTTGCCGTACCGCCGCTAAAAGGCATGAGCCTTAAGAAGGCCACCGCCGCGCTGGAGAAGGCGGGACTCGCCGCAGGAGATGTCAAGGAAGCGTACGACGAAGAAGCCGCCCCCGGCATTGTTCTCAGCCAGAAGCCTGCCGAGGGCAAACAGCTCAGGCGGGACAGCGCCGTCGCCATCACCGTCTCCAAGGGGCCGAAGCCGTTTGACGTTCCCCAGGTGGTCGGCCAGCCGCAGGCTGAAGCGGTTGCTGCCTTGGAAGGCGCCGGCCTGAAGGTGGTGGTGGCAGCCGAGGCCGTCTTCGACCGGAACGTTCCGGAAGGCTCGGTGGCCGCGCAGACACCCGCGCAGGGGCAGGTCATCCGCGGCGACTCCGTGACCCTGACGCTCTCCAAGGGCCCGCGGATGGTCAAGGTGCCGGACTTGGTCGGCCAGCAGGTGGACGAGGCTCAGCGCCGGCTGAACGAACTGGGCTTTGAGGTGGAAGTCAAGAAGGTCCTCGGCGGTTTCTTCGGCACCGTGCGCAAGCAGGACCCGGTCAACGGGTCGGTGCCCGAAGGCTCGGTCATCACGCTGACCGTGGTTTGATCCCGCCCTTCGGCAGGAATCCGTACCAGGCGGGACCAGCATCCCCCGACGGTCAGAAGGCCCGGAACCCTGTCCAT
>NZ_JBNHHB010000131.1:0-14787 GCF_059091905.1 Arthrobacter sp. Dra40 | reverse complement strand
GAATGCAGCCTCAGTAGACATATTCGTCTTCCTCCGCAGCGCGCTGGACCGTGATGATGCCGCTGGCCTCGAGTTCGCGGATGGAACGGACAATGTCCGCACGTGCCTCTTCGATCTGCGACATCCGCAGCGGACCGGTGGCGTTGATCTCGTCGTCGAGAATGTCGCGGTTGCGTTCGGAAACGTTCTTGCGGATGAGCTCGGTGACGGGCTCGCTGGCACCCTTCATGGCCACGGCCAGCACTGCAATCTCGATGCCGCGCAGCACCTGCTGGACGTCGCGCGGTTCCAGCTTGGTGATGTCTTCGAAGGTGAGCATGCGGGAGCGGACTTCCTCGGCCAGTTCCGGATCGCGTTCCTCGAGCGCTTCCAGCAGTGCACGTTCGGTGGCAACATCAGCGCGGTTGATGATGTCGACCAGCGGCCCAACGCCGCCCACCACCTCAGCTTGTTGGCGGGGCACGACGGCGCCGGCCCTCACCTTGAGCGTGTCCGCGACGATGGTGACGGCCTCAGGAGTGGCCGTGCCCATGGTGGCGATGCACTGCGCAACCTCCGGCCGCAGCGGCTCGTCCAGTCCTGAGATCACCGCTGATGCCTGTTCCGGGCGCATGTGCGCCAGCACCAGGGCGATGGTCTGCGGGATCTCGCCGCTGAGCAGCGTGATCAGCTGGCTCGGGTCGGCGTCGTCCATGAACTCGAACGGTTTGCCGGCCATCGAGGTGGCGAGCCGGTCCAATACGCCGGCGGCCTTCTCCGCGCCGAACGAGGCGGCCAGCAACCCCGCGGCGAACTCCTTGCCGCCGCGCGGTCGGCGACGGCCCTTGACCGTCATGTCGTGGAATTCCTTGAAGGCTTCCTCGGCGACCTCGGGATCCACCCGGCCCATGCTGACCAGTTCGGCCGTGATCAGTTCCGCCTCGGCCTCGCTGAATCGCTTCATGACTTCGGCCGCCCGGGCCTGTTCCATCTGCATCAGCACCACGGCCACCTTTTGGGTGCCCGTCAGGGTGGTCACTAACTCACTCATACTTTCTGCTTGTCATCCATCAGGGACCGCAGGAAGTCGGCGGTCTTGTCCGGTTCCTGGGCGGCCAGGGCATCGATTTCCGCCCGCTTGCGGTTCATTTCCTTCTGCTCGTCGGACAGCTCCGGCGGGCCGGAAATTTCCAGCGCGGTGGTGGACGGACCGGTGACCACGGGAATCGGCTCCGGCACGATGATGGGCTTGGCGGGCAGCTGCAGTTCCTGCGGAGCTTCGATTTCGGGCTGGAAGTCCTGCAGCTCGCCCAGGTCCACCGGTTCGCGGTTCTGGCGGCGGGACCAGCGGGCGTAGATCAGCAGGGCAATGATCACCAGCAGGACGATGCCGGCAGTGATCACGGCGGTGCGGATCAGTTCGGCCTGACGCGCGGCTTCTTCGGCGGCCTGCGCCGCGGCCAGTGCCTCCGCGGCCTCCTGGGCGCCGGCGGTGTTGAACGGCACCAGTTCCACCGTGACCTGGTCACCGCGGTCGGCGTTGATGCCGGCGGCGGTGGTGACCAGACCTTCTATGTTGGCCAGGTTCAGCGCGCCGGCGGCGTCTGCGTCCAGTGCCACGGACACGGTCTGGCGGTTGATCGCGCCGGCCGGGATCGCACGGGTTTCGGTCACCTTGTTCAGCGCGTTGTTCTTGGTCTCGGACTCCGAGGTGAAGGTCCCGTCGCCGGCCGCGTTGCCGGGCACGGCGATGTTGTCGGGTCCCAGGACGCCGGCTGCTCCCCCGCCGTTCCCCTCGTACTCTTCGGTCTGCGTGGACTCGTTCAGGGCCGGGGCGCCGTCCGGCGTCGTGAACGTCTCTTCAACCCGCTCGGCCGACTCGTAGTTCATGTCCGCGGCAACCACCACGGAGGAATTGCCGGGACCGACCACGCGGTCCAGCATGGTCTGCACCGAGGCGCGCACGCGCTCCTCGTAGTCGGAGGCCTGCTTGTCTGCGGAGCCGGTGGCGCCCACGCCTACGGCGGAGAGCACGGTGCCGGCGGCATCGATCACGGCCACGTTCTCCGGTTTCATCCCGTCGATCGAGGCGGACGTTAGGTGGACAATGGCCTGGACCTGGTCGGCAGACAGCGTGGTCTTCTCGGTGTCAATGAACACGGACGCGGTGGCCTCGCCCTTTTCGGAGACGAAGACCGTTTCCTCCGGGATGGCCAGCCGCACGGACGCGGTCTTGACGCCGTCGAGAGCCTCAATGGTGTTTGCCAGCTCCCCTTCAAGCGCGCGCTTGTAGGTCACGGACTGCTGGAACTCCGAGGAGGTCACGCCCATGTCATCCAGCAGCGAGTAGCCGCCGGTGGAGGAGCTCGGCAGGCCGGCCGCGGCGGCCTTGAGCCGCTGGTCGTACACGTTGTCCTCGGGCACCAGGATGGTCCCGCCGCCGTTGGTCAGCTCGTACGGTACGCCGTCGGTGCGCAGTTGCTCAACGATGGTGTTGGCATCTGCCGCGGCGAGCCCGGAGAACAGCGGGGTGTAGGAGGGCTTGGACGCCCACGTCGTCAGCGCGGCAATTCCCAGCACGACGACGGCGATGCCGATGATCGCGATGGTGCGCTGGGCGACGGTGAACTCGCTGATGGTCTTGCCCAGTCGCGAGAACCAGGAGGAAACTCTGCCGGGCATCAGGCCTGCATTCTCATGATCTCGTTGAAGGCGTCAACGCCCTTGTTGCGGACTGCTGCCACCAGTTCCAGCGTCACAGCGGCGCGGGTGGAGGCCAGGGTGGCGTTGTGGATGTCGTTCAGGTCGCCGGTCACGGCCTGGATGGCCAGTTCGTTGGACGTCGACTGCAGCTGCTGCAGGTTATCGATGGCGCCGGTGAGCGAGGTGGCGAAGCCAACGCCGTTGGTGGACTGCGGAGCTTCGGCAGCCGGCAGGTAGCCGGTGCCGGCTACGCCCTGGATCGGCGGAATGGAAGACAGCGGCATCAGTTGCGTCCGATCTGGAGGGCGGCCTCGTAGGTCGTCTTGGCCCGGTCCACCACGGCGGCGTTCGCCTGGTAGCCGCGCTGGGCCAGGATCAGGTTGCCCATTTGCTGGGACAGGTCGATGTCCGGATAGCGGACGTAGCCGTTCTCGTCCGCCAGCGGGTGGTTGGGTTCATGGATCATACGGCCTTCGGCATCGCCGAATTCCGCTCCGGCCACGTACACACCGGAGACGCCCTGGCCTTCCTGGGCAATCACGTAGCGGGCCTGGAAAGCGGCTCCGTCGGTGCTGGTGGCGTTGTTGGCGTTGGCCAGGTTGTCGGAGACGGCGTCCAGCCACTTGCGGTGGACGGTCAGGCCGGTCCCGGCGATTCCAATGGCGTCGAAAGTCATCAGTTGGTCCTCATCGCCGTGCGAACGCCGCTGAAAGGACTTTCCGCGGCACGGGCTGCAAACTGGTAGCGCAGCACTGTTTCAATGTTGGAGAGTGTCTCGGTGTCCAGGTTGACGTTGCTGCCGTCCAGCCGTGTGGGCTCCAGCGAGCGTTCCATCGTGGCACTGGCGCTGCCGTTGCCGCGGGCCACCGATTTGGCCAGGGCATCCTCGAATTGGACGCGCTGGGCGTGGTAGCCGGGGGTGTTGACGTTCGCGATGTTGTTGGCGATGGCACGCTGGCGCATGGCAAGGCCGTCCAGGGCGCTCTGCATGGCAGCCCCCGTCACAGATTCGAACACAGCAAAGACCCGTCTTACTACTGGCATTGGGCGGCCGATCCATGGCCTGTTCTGTGAGCGATCCGTGCTCACTATCCAGTTATCGGCAGCCAGACGGAGGTCGTTAGGTAAATCCTGAGATTGGTTAACCGTTTACGTCGAGGTACACGGAATGGCCCGAAGAACCGGGGGTCGGGACGGCATCCAAGAGCGCGGATTCCTGGCGGTTTTTCCGCATCTCGGCGCGCACGTCGCGGATTACTTCCTGCTGCGCAGCCGCCAGTTGTGTGGCCCGCTCCACCAGCTCGTCCGGGATTGGTCCCAGCCCCTGCGGGGCCTTCCATTGCGCGACGGCGGTGCGCCGGGTTTCGTCGGCCGGCCCGTCCTCAGGAGCTCCGCTCCCGGCACCGGCCTCAGCGGCTTCGGCGAGAGCACCTTCCAGTTCGTCCAGCACGGCGATCCAGCGCCGCAAGCCTGCCGTTTCGCTCTCCGGCATGTCAGGCGATGCCAAGTTCCCCGCCCTGACCGGCACCACGTGCAGGCTGCGCCGGGAGCTGCTCGGCGGCTTCATGCCATGCCTCGCGCAGCGGTTCCAGCAACTCGATGCACTCACGGGTCCGCGCGGCATCACGGTGGATGTTAGCGTTCATCATCGCGTTCAGCGTGTACGTGTAGAGCGCCCTCAGGCCCTCTCCCCCGTCCCACACATCGGTCTTGAGCGAGGACATCAGCTCGGACACAATGGCCTGCGCATGGATCAGGTTCTCGGATGCCACCGACCAGTGCTGGTTCTGCTGTGCGGCCTCTGCCCGGTTCAGGTCCAGCAGCAGCCGGTCATACAGCATAGTTAGCAGCCGGGCGGGGGTGGCCGACATGATGGCGTCACGCTGGAACTGGTTGCGCTTTGCCTGGGCTCCGAAGCCCGGTCCGTACGTCAGTGTCATTTCTTCGTGCTCCCCCATGAGGGCAGCGTGGCCAGCTGGGAATTGAGCCAGTCCCCCTGCGACTGCAGGCCGTTCAGCGTGACTTCAAGTTGGGCCCAGGTGCGTTCCAGCGTGGAACGGCGTGATGCCAGCCGGGTGTCCCAGCCGGCTACCTGGTCGTTAAGCGTCCTCACCAGGGATTCCTGGCCTTGAATCCGTTTGGTGATTGCACCGTCGTACTTATCCGACGCTTCCTTGGCGGCAGTCTCGACGCGGCCGGCCATCGTCTGAACGACTTTCTCCGCCCAGGCGGAGTCTTCCTTCAGCGACTTGCCGAATTTCTCGGCATCAAACTCAATCGAGCCGTCCTTGGTGATGCTGATGCCGATTTCCGACGGCGACCGGCCATCGATGGGACTGATCGCGGCGGTCATCATCCGTTGACTGATGTCACGGACGCTGGAGTCCCCAGTGAAAATTCCACCCTTGGTCGTCGTTGACCCCGTGGACGTGGAGACGTTAACCGATGAGTTCTTAGAGATAAAGGAGAAGAGACCAGTCAAGCCGTCGACCAGAGCCTTGGCCTTCGCGGTCACGGCTTCACTGTCGCGAGTGACGGTGATGGTTGATTTCTCACCAGGAACAGCGTCAGCACCGATGGTGACACTAACGCCTGGCAGGAGGTCAGTGAGCGTGTTTGTTGAAGAAGAGATAGTCTGCAGGCCACCCCAAATCGACACTTGGGCATCTTGCGCCATTTGGACGTCTGTCGTGGAAAACGACGGATCACCGCCCAGCGTCAAAGCGAATGCACCAGTCGCTCCAGTCTCCTTGGAAGCCACCTGCAGTCGATACTGCGGGTTCGCCGGATCGGTACCCACTGACACCTTGGTTGCGGTGACACCGGCGCCGGACTCGTTCACGGCGGTGACGACCTGGTCCAACGTCATGCCGGTTGTATTGAATTCCTTTTTGACCTGGCCGTCTTTGAGCGCGATGGTGAGCATGGTGGCACTTTCCGGCCAGTCGCTGAGCAGCGACGACACAGAAACCTGTGCCTTGGCCAGTTGAACGACTTCCAGGTCGATAGCGCCGGCGGAAGCTCCTTCGGCCGTGGTCACAGAAACTTTTCCTGAACTGCTTGTGCCTGAGTAGATGTTGAGCGCGTTCGCTTTGCTCGTCTCGGTGGCGGTTTTTCCGAGATCGGCGATTCGCGTGTTCAGCGCCTGAAGAGCGCTCACCAGGGTCTGGGTGCTGGAGACCTTGTTCTTCAGCAGGGACTGCGGACGCGCTTCCAGCTGCATGAGCTGATTAATCATGGTGGCGGTATCCAAACCGCTGACCATGCCGCCAATCGAAAACGCCACGCCAGTTCCTCCTGAAAGAATCCTGTTTAGTAGAGCGATTGCTGACGCCCGGCAGCGAAGAGTGTGAGGTCCAAGTCGTTCGCCTCGCTGCCGGGCCGCATTCAGCCGTTAGCTACTCGGATTTAGCCGAGGAGCTGCAGCACACCCTGGTTGATCTGGTTGGCCTGAGCCAGCATCGCGGTGCCGGCCTGGGACATGATCTGGTTCTTGGTGAACTTGGCCATCTCCGACGCCATGTCGGTGTCGCGGATGCGGGATTCCGAAGCCGAAAGGTTCTCCGAGGAGATATTGATCGACTTAATCGCCGATTCGAAGCGGTTCTGGACGGCACCAAGATCGGAACGCTGTTCGGAGATAGTGGCAATTGCTTCATCGATCTTGGTGATCGTGTTCTTTGCGGCCTGGTGTGCCGTCGTGGTGCTGCCGTCTCCCTCAACGTCGAATACCGAACCATCTCCCGCAGTAGCAGCACCCTTGGCAAGGCTGCCCAAAGCGGTTTTCAGATCCCCGAGTGTCACAGTGATGGTGTCGGCGTCAGTACCGTTGGCTCCGACCTGGAAGCTGAGGGTTCCACCGGCGTTTCCTTCGGCTCCCTTGAGGAGATCGATGCCGTTGAAGTTTGTGGAACCGGCGATACGATCCAGTTCCTCCCCGAGCTGCGTTGCTTCCTTCTTGATGGCCTCGCGGGAAGCGCCGTTGTTGGAGTCATTCGACCCTTGGACAGCCAGGTCACGCATGCGCTGCAGGATGGAGTGGACCTCGGTGAGCGCACCTTCAGCGGTCTGGATGACAGAGATGCCGTCCTGGGCGTTACGGGCGGCAACGTTCAGGCCGTTGACCTGCGACCGCAGGCCCTCGGAGATGGACAGGCCGGCTGCGTCATCGGCAGCGCGGTTGATGCGCAGGCCGGTGGACAGCTTCTCCAGCGACTTGGAAATGTCGTTCTGGGTGTTGGACAGGTTGCGGTACGAGTTCAGGGCCGCAACGTTGGTGTTAATGGCAAAAGCCATGATGAAACTCCTCCATGAGATGGTACAAATACACCGGCCCGTCCATGGGCTGGCACTTGTAGCTATCGGAGGAGTTCGAGGATCCGTTAGGAGAAGTGCAAAGAATTTCTCGCGGTGCCAGTCGACGTCACCGGCGGCTGGAAGGAACTAAGAAACCGCAGCCCTGAGCTGCCGCGCTGCGAAGCGGGTAATCCCGCCAACTGTTTGATCCCCGAGGGCGGTCAGGTACGCCTTCCGGCGGGAGGGAGCAATCCGGGACTCGGGCACATAGGAGGCACCGCCGTCGTCGGAATAGTGGGTGTGCAGGCCGTCCCGAAGCAGGCGGATGGCCTCGGACCGCTGCTGGGAAACAGCAGAATGGGTGGCGCCGACTTCTTCTGCGATTTCCTTCACGGAGCGGTCCTCGAAGTAGATCTGCTCCACGATGTAGCGCATCTTTGGGGGCAGGTTATGCACTGCGGCCTTGAGGAAAGCGAGGCGTTCCTCTGTGAGCAGCGAGCCTTCGGGCGATGCCGTTTCGGAGACCAGGAATTCGGCCGTGGTGTCATCGAGCGCCGAGACCGTTCTTGAGGCGTCATCCATTGCTGCCTCGGCAGTCTCGCGATCAACGCCAAGAGCGGCGGCGATCTCGTCAACACTGGGGTAGCGGCCAAGTTCCGCCGTCAGGGTTTCGCGCACGGAGAGCGTCTCCTTGATTCGCTTGCGCACGGACCGGGGGGCCCAATCGATGGCTCGCATTTCATCGGCGAACGCGCCGATGATGCGGCGGCGGGCAAAAGCCCCGAAAGGGACGCCGAGATCCGGGTTAAAAGCATCGGCAGCGGTGATGAGGGCAACGGAACCGGCAGAGGCCAGGTCGTCGCGGGAAAGGTGGGTGGCTTTGGCACATACTTCGGAGACGAGGTATCCGACGAGCGGAAGGTTTTCGACCACCAGTGCATTACGGTCAGCACGATCCACTGACATGTCCCCCTCCGTGCCCAGAATTACGTAGACGCATCATTCCCACTACCGAGGGGTGCGGCCTCGAATGAACGATTCATCTCTTGGTGAAACCTACCATCATTCGCTGCTAACGCAAGGGGTGGTGCTGCCGATAGATAGGAAAGTAGCCATGCCGTTACTTTTTGTTCAATCAGTGGCGGCTTTTCACGCGGACCTTGGGGGTTTGTGTCCGCCGAATCAACCAGGGGAGGTGCCTGACGTGGGAGCCCATGAACTGTCCGCCATGCTGTGGCACGAACGTGAACTTCTTGAACTATTGGTCTTCAAGCTCGAAGAAGAGCAACTGCTCCTGACGGCCGGCAAGTCCCGCTGGCTGCAGCACGCCACCCGCGAGGTGGAACAGGTGCTGGAACGGCTGCGCGACGCCGGACTGGCTCGCACGGTCGAGGTGGCCGCGCTGGCCAGAGAGTGGGGCACGCCGGAAGGGGCCACGCTGCGCGAGCTGACCGAGCAGGCTCCGATGGGGCCTTGGGGCGAGATCTTCAATGGTCATCTACAGGCCCTGACCCAGCTGACCCTGCAGATCCGCGAGCTGCGCGACCTAAACGAGAAGTTCCTGCGCGCGGCCGCACGCTCCACCCAGGAGACGCTGGCCAATCTGAATCCCGACGCCGGGACCTACGACTCCCACGGAACGGCGGGACTCTCGGGCAACCGTTCCCAGCTGTTCGACACAACGATCTGAGGTTTTCGCAGTGAGTACCTTCAGCGGCCTGAACACCGCGTACACCGGCCTGGTGGCCGCCCGCCAGGGTTTGAACGTGGTGGGCCAGAATATCGCCAACGCCAATACCGAGGGCTACACCCGGCAGCGGGTCAGTACGTCGTCGATCGGGGCACTCGACCGCACCGGCTTGCTCACCGGGGGCGTGCAGATCGGCCAGGGTGTTTCGGTGGACGCGATTGCGCGGCTGGGCGACATGCACTTGGATACCCGCGTCCGGTTCTCGGCCGGCGTCGCTGGGTACTCCGCAGTACGCGCCAATACGATGTCTGGTCTCGAAGCGTCGTTGCGCGAGCCGGGCAAGTACGGCATCTCCACCCAGCTTCAGGAGTTTTGGGCGTCTTGGCAGGCCTTGTCCAACCGTCCGGATGACGCGGCTGCCGGCGGCGTGGTGCTGGAAGAGGCGAACATCCTCGCCAACATGATTAAGCGCGGTTACCAGGAAGTGCGCGAGCAGTTCTCCCGCGTGCGCTCCAATGTGGACACCATGGCTGCAGAGGTCAACGGCACTGCATCGCAAGTAGCTGGCTTGAACGAGAAGATCCGGTTCGCAGTCGCCAACGGCGGCTCTGCCAACGAGCTGATGGATCATCGCAACCTGCTGACGGAGCGCCTGGCGGCCCTCACCGGAGCAACGGTTCGCCAAGGTAGCGACGGGCAGGTGGATGTTCTGATTGGCGGCAACGCGTTAGTTACTCGTTCTAGTGCCCACCGCGTGAAGGTCGAAGGCGACACGGCCATCACAGGCGGCGCCGTCCAGCTCAAATGGGAAACACGTGATGCCCCTATGGTCCTCGAAGGGGGCGAGCTCGCCGGTGCGCTTTCGGTCCTAGGCAGCAGCCCGACCGAAGGTCCGCTGCGCCAGGCTGCAGAAAGCTATAACGCGCTAGCGAACAAGCTATTCGAGACCGTTAACGGTCTTTATGCGGGCACTGCCAAGCCCGGAGATCCAGTCCTTGTTTTTTTTGGTAAAGATGCCGCTCTTCCGGCTGCGCTAGGTCTGAAGGTCGCGATTACAGACATCAAAGACCTCAGGGCAGGCAACCCTGACAAGGGCGCTTTAGACGGTTCTATTGCCGATCTGATCTCCCAACAGGGTCTCGGCGCCGGCTCCCCTGACCGGATGTGGGAGAGCACCGTCACCCAGATTGGTGTAGCGGCGAAGACAGCACTGCAGCAGGCCAATCTGGCAAACATTGCTTCCCAATCGGCCAAGACTTTGCAGCTGTCGAACGCCTCCGTGGACCTCGACGAGGAAAACGTAAACCTGCTGTCGTACCAGCACGCGTATCAAGGTGCGGCCCGAGTCATGACGGCAATTGATGAAATGCTCGACACGTTGATCAACCGCACCGGATTGGTGGGGAGGTAGCCCATGATTTCACGAGTTACTAACCAGACGATGAGCAGCTTTGCGCAGCGCAACCTGCAGGACAACATGGCGCGCATCGCCAAGCTGCAGGAGTTGGCAGCAGGTGAGTCGCTGATCTCCCGCCCGTCCGACGATCCGACGGGCACAGCGGATTCCATGCGTACTCGTGCCGATATTCGGGCAAACGAACAATATAAGCGCAACATCGACGACGCCAACGGCTGGCTCGCCACAGCCGACTCTGCGTTGGGCACGGTCACTGGTCTGTTGAACAAAGCTCGAGATTTGACGATCCAGGCCTCAAACGGTTCCCTCACCCCAACGGCGCGTGAAGCAATCGCTCTTGAGCTGGAAAGCATCAAGAAGAATCTTCTCGATGTAGCCGAGTCCAAGTACCTAGGCCGTAGCGTCTTCGCGGGAAACTCCGATTCCGGTGCTGTCATTGGGGATCCTGTTCTCGCCCCCACTGCTTTCACATTTGGGCCCGCGGCGGGAAACACTGTCCAACGGCGAATCGGCGCCGAACTGGCTGTACGTGTCGATGTCGATGGTGCGAAGGTTTTCGGTTCAGATGACGATGCCACTGCTCAGTCTGTATTCAAGTTACTGCAGACGATGGCCGACGAGCTTAGGACGCCCGGAGTCGACGTCAGTGCCCGCCTGAACGCCATTGACGCCCGGCTGAACACCGTGATCAACGCGCGTGCCGAGGTCGGAACCCGCCATGCCCAGATCCTGAAAGCCCAGGAGACGAACTTGGACGAAGCAGTTTCTCTTGAAGCCCGCCGCTCCGGAATCGAGGACCCCGATCTCGGCAAAGTTGTCCTGGACCTGAAGATGCAGGAAGTGGCCTATCAGGCCGCCCTGCAGGTCACCGCGCGGGTGCTGCAGCCGACGCTGATGGACTTCCTGCGATGAGCGCCTCGCTGACCTTCGTGACTCCGCCCCCTGGACTGGCTCCGCTGGTGGACTTCACGCTGGACGAGATCACCGGTGCGGCTGGCCTGTACTCCTTGCAGCCGGTGGCGGAGCCTGGGAAGCGCCTGTTCGTGCTCGACGCCGCGACCTACCTGAACCAGTACACCCCTGTGATTTCCGACGACGATCGTGCGGCCCTGGACCTCACCGCCTCCGAGGACGCCATGGTGCTGGTGGTCGCTAATCCGGGTGAATCCGGCACCACCGTGAACCTCATGGCTCCGATCGTCGTCAACGTTCACACCGGCGTCAGCGCCCAGGTCATTTTGGAGGGCCAGGACTGGCCCCTGCGGGCTGAACTGACGCCGAAAGCGGCCTAGCGAGGACGTAACCTCCTGCCCGGCTCGGCCAGCGTTGCGGGTGGCCATGCTCCCCCGGACGCTCCCTTCGCCGGTACCTATCCACCTAGTGGCCGAAGAAGTCAGACATCTAAAACTATTGAGCTGTTGCAGCTGCCATGCAAGAGTTATGCCCAGCACGGTCAAGGGACCTGCTGGGGGGATCCGGGATCACCGGTTGAAAGGCTTCCGGCGGCTCATGGGGGAACCGCCGGAAGCAACAACCTTAGACCTCGTCAGGGTCTGAGCGCTTGGCCCTGGTTTGCTCGGCCCGGCGCAGCAGTTCACCGCCGTCGGGGTACAGCACTTCTTCCAGTACCAGCGGGTGCGGCGGGGCCAGCTTGCTCTTCGAGTCGCGCACCTTCGCCAGCATCCGGTCGCGCAGCCAGTCCGGCGCCTGCTCGCCGCTGCCGACCAGCAGCGAAGCTCCGATCAGGGACCGCACCATGTTGTGGCAGAACGCATCGGCCTGGACAGTGGCAATGACCACGCCGTGGGCGTCGCGCGCAAAGGAAAACTTCTGAAGCTCCCGAATGGTGGTGGCGCCTTCACGCGGCTTGCAGAACGCCAGGAAGTCGCCGATGCCCAGGAGTTTGGCCGCGGCGTCGTTGAGCAGGTCAACATCGATCGCGTGCTTGTACCAAAGCGTTGTGTTGCGGAACAGCGGATCCCACAGCTCTGGCCGGTCCGCGATGCGGTAGCTGTAGCGGCGCCAGAGGGCTGAGAACCGGGCATCGAACCCCGCAGGGGCGATGACCGCGGACCTGACCTCGATGGCCCCGGCAAGGTCCCGGTACGGCACCGGAGCGCCGACGCGGCCGCCGAGAACCTTCGCCAAGAGGCCGCGCAAACGGCGGACCAAAGAATCACCCGGCTCGATTTCGCGGCCGCGGGCCATGCCGTGCCACTCCCCCGGTTCCAGATCGAAGTGCACCACCTGTCCGCGGGCGTGGACGCCGGCGTCGGTGCGCCCGGCAACAGTGAGCCGCACCGGCCGCCGGATCATGGTCGCCAGCGCTTCCTCGAGTGCCCCTTGGACGGTCAGTCTGCCCGGCTGTACTGCCCACCCGCTGAAAGGGCCGCCGTCGTACGCCACATCCATCCGGACGCGCAGAAGAGCGCCGTCCTGGTCGGGGACGGCGGAGGTGTTCAGTTGCATGGATTCCATGCTACCGGGACCCCTGTACGGCACCGGAAGCTGCCGGACGAGCGCACGAGTTGCCGGCAGCAGCAGCTCAGCGGTGCATGGTCCGTCGACGCAGGGAACTGTTCGGTCTATGTTGCTGGGACAGGACCCGTACCGCGTGCGGGCCGGCGGAGGTTGGGAGGAGCGATGGCTGCAGGCACCGGGACCGGGACACCCTTAACACCCACCGATCACAACCGCCGGATCGCCCTGCCCGGGATCTTCCTGGGGGTCGGGCTCGGGGGCTTCGTGGACGGGATCCTGCTGCATCAAATCCTGCAGTGGCACCACATGCTCACCAGTGCCGACACAGCCAACATCGACATCGGTTCCTATCCCGCAACCAGCGTGCACGGTCTAAAGATGAATACCCTGTGGGACGGGCTGTTCCACACGGTGACCTGGCTGTCCGTGCTCATGGGGCTGGGACTGCTGTACTCGCGGGTGACGTCCTCGCGCGGACGGGTGTGGGCGTCGCGAACGCTGTGGGGCTGGATGCTGGTCGGCTGGGGGGTGTTCAACCTTGTGGAAGGAATCATTGACCACCATCTCCTCGCCATCCACCATGTGATCAGCGGCGACTACCAAGCCTTGGCCGACATTCTTTTCCTGGTCTTCGGCGCGCTGCTGGTGGTCGGCGGCTGGCTGCTGCAGCGATCCGGCCGGATGGTCGATCTCACCGGCTCAAGCGGTGCCGGTGCAACGGGGACGACAGGCGGACAGGGCCCGGGCCGGTCGTGATGCGCTTCCACGCTGCCCATGCCCACCAAGCAACAGTGTTCGACGGCGTGCTCCCGCTGGTTCTCGTTTTGGCGGTAACGTGCGCCTACGTTGCCCTGGCCCTGCTGCGAAGCCGGGAGGGCCGAGGCTGGAGCGGCTGGCGCACTGCTTCCTTCCTAGCCGGCGCGCTCATCCTGGCGCTGGGGCTGACGCCGCAGCTGATGCCGTTGCCATCCGGGGGCCTGCCGTCCCATATGGTCCAGCACCTGCTGACTGGCATGTACGCGCCGATCGGCTTGGTGCTCGGCGCGCCGGTGACCTTGCTGCTGCGGTCGATCCCGCCAGGCTACGGCAAACGGCTCGGCAAGGTCCTGCGCTCACGCCCCGTCCATCTGGTGGCCCATCCGGTGACCGCCCTCGTGCTGAACCTCGGCGGGCTGGCGGCCGTGTACTTCACGCCGCTCTACAGCCTCACCACCGACAACCAGATGCTGCACCACGCGGTCCATCTGCACTTCCTGGCTGCCGGCTGCCTCTTCGCCTGGGTGATCGCCGGACCCGACCCGGCGCCGCGCAGGCCCTCGGTACCGGCGCGGCTGATTGTGCTCGGCGTCGCCATTGCCGGCCACGCCGTGTTGTCCCAGCTGTTGTACGCCGGGCTGTTCGTCCAGGTTCCGGCAACGGCCGCCGAGCTGAGGCTTGCCGGTGAGCTGATGTACTACGGCGGGGACATCGCCGAACTGCTGCTCGCCTTTGCGCTGGTCGCAACGTGGCGACCACGCCGCAAGCCCGTGCATCGCTCCCCCACGCCGGGCACCGCCGTCGTGATGTGAGAGTTCCGGGTACGCGAAAAGCCCGCCGCCCCCCGGAGGGAACAGCGGGCTTCAGGCGGTGAAGGTGAAGAACTACTTCTTCTCTTCGGCAGCTTCCTCAGCGGACCCGGCCGACGGAGCAGACTCAGCGGACTCGGGCGAGTCAGCGGAATCACCGGACTGCGCGGACTCGGGCGAGTCAACGGACTCGGCCGAAGCAGACTCTTCCTCGACCGGAGCCGGGGCAGCCTTGGCAGCTGCCTTCTCGGCCTCGTTTACCACGGCCTGCTTCGGCGAAACGGGCTCCAGCACCAGTTCGATGACGGCCATGGGGGCGTTGTCGCCCTTGCGGTTGCCGATCTTGGTGATGCGGGTGTAGCCGCCGTCGCGGTTGCTCATGACCGGCGCGATGTCGGTGAACAGCTCGTGCACGATGCCCTTGTTGCTGATCACGGCCAGCACGCGGCGGCGCGAAGCCAGATCTCCGCGCTTGGCGAAGGTGATCAGGCGCTCGGCGAACGGGCGCAGGCGCTTGGCCTTGGTGACCGTGGTGGTGATCCGCTTGTGCTCGAAGAGCGCGGCGGACAGGTTGGCGAGCATCAGGCGCTCGTGGGCAGGACCGCCTCCGAGGCGCGGACCCTTAGCGGGGGTAGGCATTATGTTTTCTCCTCAAT
>NZ_JBNHHB010000130.1:0-14836 GCF_059091905.1 Arthrobacter sp. Dra40 | reverse complement strand
TTCGCCACGGCGGCGGCATAGTCCTTGTACTCCTTCACCTCTGTCCGGTAATGGTCGTAAGCGGCCCAGTAGTCCAGCACGCTCTGCTGCCATTTTTGGGTGCCGGCAGCCAGCTTCTCCTCGGCGGACTGGAGCCGTTTCCGGTTGGCGGCCGCGGCGGCGTCCGCGTCGAACGGCACCGGAGCCATGCCGGTGAAATCCCAGCCGCAGCCAGGCCCGGTGGAATCCTCGGCCAGCAGCCTGACCCTGGCCGCCGTGGCAGGCTCGTCCGCGGGGCTCGTGGGTGGCTTGGGAAGCTTCCGCTGATCCGGCATCGGCGGCCACACCGGATACTCCGGCTCGTCCGCCGGATTGGCTGGCTTGACCTTGAGTGCCGGCGCCGGCCTGGACACCGATTCGTAGCCGCGCCTGCCCGGTACGGCCGGCGGGGAAACGGTGCGGATGGCCACGGTCTTGGTGACGGTGAACGGTTCATAGCCCGCGGTTGACCACGGCGAACGGGCCGCGTCACCGGCCGCGGATTCGTGGTCCGCGCACACGTGCTGCAGTGCGCCGGCCAGCTTCTTGTCGAGTTGTTTGGCCAGCTTCTCCAGCGGCGCCGGGGCCTTTGCCACCAAAAAGACCAGCACGTCCCCGCGCCGGAAGGTGAACACCTGCAGGGTGCCGTGGCCGTTCTTGGCGGTGTAGATCCGGTGGGCCTGGACACCGGGCCCGTCGTCCACGTCCTCCCCGCTGACTGCGATGGAGTCCCCGGCGCAGAAGGCCGCGTTGTCCAGCAGTTTGTCCATCGCTTCGGCGCCCAGCCCGGCGGTGTAGGCGGCAGCAACCACCTGCACGCCCAGTTCGCCCACCGTAAACGAGCGGTCCAGCGCGACGGATGGAGCAGTACCCACATCGCAGGTGTAAGGAACCGGCAGCGCCACGCCGGACTGCACCGGACCGTCCGGCTTCCATGACTTGGGCGGCTTTTCGAGCAGCCGGGTCAACGACGTGGAAGCCGGGCTGTCGGTGAGTACGGCACTGATCGCCGCCGGTGTGGCAGCTTCGGCCACCGCAGGGGCCTGCTCCTGCGGGTGGACCATCGGCAGGCCGGCTACCTGCAGCGCCACCAGTCCCGACGCGGTGAGGGAGGCCAGGCAGAGGGCGCCGGCGGCGAGGGCAACAGCCGGATGCTTCTCGAGGATGGACATCGGGACTCCTTACCGCTGGCTGGGAACCGTGATGGCGGTGTTGCTGCCGGCACTGAGTGTGAGCGTCACTTCCTGCCGGAAGGCCAGGGTGCTGCCCGGCGCTGCCGACTGGGTGGTCACTACGTTCGGCGCCACCCGGGGGTCCGGCTTGGCCGTTTCCTGTCCAATCACGGGCACCAGATTGTTGCGCAGCAGCACCGTGATGGCCTCATTCACGCCCAGTCCGCGCAGGTCCGGCATCGACCGGGACGCGGTGGTGCTGGTGGTCAGCGGATCGGCTTCCGGCATCGGCTCGACGGGAAGGCCCTTGTGCAGGCGTTCCATGGTGTCCTTCCACACCGGGCCGGCCAGTTCGGACCCGGTGAGGTCGTAGAACGTTCTGCCGTAGGCTTGCACCTTCTTCAGCGGATACTGGGCACCTCCGCGGGGGTCGCCCAGCCAGACCGCCGTCGCGTACTGGGGCGTGACGCCCACTATCCAGTTGGCTGCGAAATCATTGGTGGTGCCGGTCTTCGCCCCGGCCTGGCGCCCCTTCGGCATGCCCAAAGCCCCCAGCGTGCCGGCAGGATTGAACGGTTCCTTCAGCACATCCGCCACCGTGGCTGCCACCGAGGGATCAAGGGCCTGGTGGCAGTCGGAGGCGGGTACCGGAATTCTCTCGCCGGTGTCGCTGCGGATACCGGCGGTGATGGTGACCGGGCGGCACAGCACCCCGCCACTGACAAAGGTCGAGTAGGCGTTGGCCATCTCCAGCGGCGACACCTCGTAGGAGCCCAGCGCCAGCGACGCCTCACGGCCGTGTAGCTTGTCCACCGGTATGGACGTGATGCCCAGGGACTTGGCGAACCTGGCCACTTCCTTGACGCCGGTGCGCTCGATCAGCCGCACAAAGTAGATGTTTACGGAAGCGCGGACCGCCTGGTAAGCGTCAATGGAACCGTAATTTTGGTAGCCGTAGTTGTGGAAGCCACCCGGGGGATTGTCTAACGAGGAGTAATAGGGTCCGTTGGCGGGCAGTTTCAGCCGCGGCGAGATGCCCTGCGAGAGGGCCGTCGCAAGCACAATCGGCTTCATCGCCGAACCCACCTGGAAAGCACTGTGGGCATAGACCACCTCTGTTTTGCCCTTGCCCGCACCCCAGGCCCGGTTCTGCGCCACAGCCGTGATGTGCCCGGTGCCGGGAACAACGACGGCGGTGCCCAGGGCTGCGCGGTTCCTGTTGCCCATCGCCTTGCTCACCGCTCGTTGCGCCGCGTCCGCGGCCTTGCGGTCCAAGGCGGTGGTCAGCGTCATGCCGCCGCGGGAGAGCCGGTCGGCGCGTTCTTCCTGGGTCTTGCCAAAGGCCGGATCGCTGAGGATTTCCTCCCGGACCAGATCGCAGTAAAAGGGGTAGTCGGAGCCCCCGCAGCCCGAGGGCACCGATCCCGGGTCAAGGCCAAGCCCGCTCCCGCGGGCCGCTGCCGCCTCTTCCGCGGTGATCGCGCCGCGGTGCTCAAGCACATTCAGCACGGTATTGCGGCGGTCAAGTGCCCGTTCCGGATATTTCATCGGATCGTAGTAGGCCGGTCCCTTGAGCAGCCCCACCAGCAGGGCCGATTGCGCCAAGGTGAGCTTGTCCGCCGTCGTATTGAAATAGATGCGGGCCGCTGCCTGGACTCCGTATGCCTGGTGGCCGAAGTAAACGGCGTTGACGTACATGGTCAGGATCTGGTCCTTGCCCAGCCGTTTTTCCAGTTGCACGGCATACTTGGCCTCGCGGATCTTGGCGTTGTAGGTTTCTCCCACCGCCACCGACTGCTCCGTTTCATCCCGGGCGTTGTTCACCAAAATGTTCTGCACCAATTGCTGGGTAATCGTGGAACCGCCCTGGCGCTCGCCACCCACCGAGTTCGTGACCATCGCGCGGGTCACACCCATCGGGTCCACGCCGTGGTGTTCGTAGAACCGTGAATCCTCGGTGGACAGCAGGGTGTCCAAAAAGGTCGGCGACACCTGATCCAGGTTCACATCAATCCGGTTCTCACTGTAGAAGCGGGCGAATTCCTTGCCGTCCTTGTCCAGCAGGACCGTGTGCTGTGGCAACGCGGTACTCAGCGGAAGGTCGGCGGGCAGCCCGTCCCACAGGTCGAGCACGGAATCGGTGGCGGCCGAGAATGCAATGGCTCCCGGCGCCACCAGCGACCCGGCGCTGAGGGCCACCACGGCGACCGCTCCAGCCCACCCGGCCACGCGGATCAGCGTGCCGTGCCCGCGCTCCGGCCGGGCAGCAGGCTGCAGCAACTCCTCCAGCCCCACGGTCTCTTTCCGCCGAGGCCACCACCGTCCCGGTTTTCTCCGCATGTGGGCGGCGTTGTGGTCCGCCGGCACCGGCGCCGGCTCGGAAAGCGGTGTGCGGGCGTGGTTGTCGCCGCCCTTTGGATCACGATTTGCTTGGTCCACCCCGCGGCCCCTCCGTCCCCCTCAGCAGGCCGCGGACGTCCCCCAACGTCACCGATCCCGGCCTGCACGAATCACCTCCAGGAAGCAGCTATGTCCTGCCGCCACAACCAACGAGGTGGTCTTAGCGTACGGCCAATCGGGCGTGGCTCAACCCCTTTTTTCGGACGTTTCCGATCGCTGTCAAAATGTGACGGAAGTGAAATTTTGTAATGAATGTGAAAGCCCGGTTTGCGCCCACAAGCATTGACAGGACCGCTGCGCGCCAGTAGTGAACCTGGTCTGGTTCGAGGCTCATACCGGCCTCACGGCGTGCCGGGTTCAACAGGTTGTCGCGAAGGAACACGACGGCCAGGAGGGCGGCGAAGCGCGGGAATCAGGAATCCGCCGTCGCCGTCGCGGTGGCGCTCGGAGAAGGACGACGTCGAAAGGACCGGTACCAGACCGGCTGCTACACCGCCCGGTGGTGCACGGACACCGACCCATCAGCCGGCACGACGACAGGTTGCTCCAGTCCCCGCAGGTAGACCAAAAACCCCTCGCCGTCGTGCCTCCTGCGGAACGCGCCCAGGGTACCGACGTACTCGTCCCCATCCGCCGCAGTCACTGAAACAACGCGGCCAATAGCGGTGGCCTTCAAAGTCTTGGCTGGGTTTGCCACTTCTACCTCCTGTAGCCGTGCAGCTGGATGGACCTAGGCTACGCCCGTACGGCCTCGCGTTGGTTGTGTAGACGGCCGGGCTGTCAGCCTTACCGCTTGACACCAGGATGGGGAGCCCGTCGAGTCACGGCGGCGCGAAGTAGCCCGAAATGCTTCCAAGCCAGGTTAGTGAGGGGCCCATTTGCGGCTGCCATACGGACAGCCGGTGCCCGCCGAAGGCACTGATGTTGGTCACTAGGGAGGTAGGCGGGGTAACTATGGACTTGAATCCGGCCAGAGAGCGCAGCGGCCGTCGGTCGTCGCCGCCACTGTAGAACCAGATGGCCACGGCCGGTTTGTGCCGGGCGACCGTAGCGGCGAGGTTGTAACGCGGATCGCCGGGAGGGTCCCAGTGCTGGTCCGGGCTGTAGTCCGGAGCGAAATAGCCGGCGAGATTGATCGAGGCGCCCCATCGCTCAGGATGCAGCACGGAGAACATGGTCGCGCACCAGCCGCCGGCGCTATAGCCGGTGGTGGCCCAAGCATGCCGACTGCCCATGGTGCGCAGGTTCTGTCTGATCCAGTTCACCAGATCCACTGCCACATAGGACTCGTACCTTCCATCGGCGCCGTCAACGCATTCGGTGTCCAGATTCGCCGGATACATATCCGGAATTACCACAATCGGTTCGCGCAGCCGGCCGGCGGCCACCTGGTCCATCACGATCCGGTCGTAATGCAGGGTCCGGATGTAGGTTTCCGGGCTGCCGGGGTAACCGGAGAATGCCGTGAGCACGGGATACGCCCGGTCCGGTTGCTTCAAGTACGACGGTGGCAGCCACAGGGAGACGTTCCGCGTGATCCCGGTAGTCGGGCCGTGAAAGGGGAAGGAGATCCACTGCCCGCCGGCGGCGTCAGGACGAATTTGGCTGCCGAAGGAGGGGTTTGAGGCCGGATGCCGCTGCTGAGGGGAGAACCTGCCGGCAACAACAGTCGGGGCAGCACTGGGCTTACGGGGTTTTGCGCCGATGACAGCCGTGTGAGCCGGCCCTGCCTCTCCGCCAGCGACCAAATCCTGCCAGGAGGTATACCACTGGTTGTCGGCATTGAGTTTCAGGAACAGCGCCACCAGTGAAAGCACCGTGACCAGGACGATCGCGATGGCCTGCACCACGTACTTGCCAAGGCCCGGACCCCGGTGCCGCGGCAGGACAGCCACGGCGACTACCAGCGCCACGGCCAGCAGCACCAGGGTGAAGAGCAAAACCGGCCACGCGGTGAGTTCGTAGAAGGGCATTGCCGGTCGGCTCCTCGCGCGAAGGGGGCGGCGTCGGCCTTGATGGTCGGCGAGATGGCCGTCAGGATAGCACTGGGCCGGCAGCGAAGGAAAAGGACTGGAGAACGATGGTGGCTCTGGAACGTTCCCGTAGTAACCGTACTGGGCGGGTAGTACGCCGTGGCCCGGAACCGGCGCTCGCCGCCCGGACAAAGGAGCGTTGGGCCCGGGCTCTGACCTGGCTGTACGCGGTGGCCACCGCCAGCGCCGCGGTGCTGTGGCTGGCCCGGATGGCCGGGCTGGGTACCCGGGTGCCGGTGGCGGTATTCGGCGCCCTTAATGTTCCGCTGACCCCGTCCCCGGTTTCCGTAGTGGTACTGGCCCTGGTGACAGGAGGACTGCTACGGCGCCGGCGCGTGGCTTTGTGGCTGCTGGCCGTCTTCGCCGTCCTGGGTCTGCTCGCCTCGGTGGCGGTGCTCGCTGAGTGGTGGGAGCCAGGGCTCGTCGAGAGGCAAGAGCGTGCCGAAGAAGGCCTGGTCACCGTATTGGAGGTCACGGGCATCCTCGCTTCGCTGGCCACCTTGTGGCTGGTGTGGTGGGTGCGTTCAGCGTTTCCGGCCCGGATCCGCGCCGGCGCTGTGCGGGCCGCGGCCCTGACACTGGCCGCGGGCACGGTGCTCTCCGCGGGGCTGACCCATGTATTGCTGCTGGCCACCACGGACACTGCCGTCGATGACTGGCCGGTGCTCGGTTCGGCCCTGCTGCGCGCCGTCGGGCTACGCGACGAGGCGCTGCACTACCACCGGCAGGTTCCGCCGGGGGTCCCCTTGGCCGCCTCCCTCCTCCTGGCGGCAACCATCGTCCTTGCCGTCTTCGTGTTCCTACGCTCCGGCCGGCGTCCCGGGGCATGGTCGGGGGAGCAGGAAGTAGTCCTGCGCACCCTCCTGGCCAGCTACGGCGGGCACGACGCGCTGGCATACTTCGCCACCCGGCGCGACAAGGAGGCTCTGTTCGCCCCGGACCAGCGCGCCGCCGTCACCTACCGGGTCATCGGTTCGGTGTGCCTGGCCGCCGGTGACCCGGTGGGCGATCCGGCCTCTTGGGGGGCGGCTGCGCTCGCGTGGACGCAGCACGCCCGCCGCTACGGTTGGACACCGGGGGTGGTCGGGGCCTCGGAGGCAGGCGCCCGTGCCTACGCCGCCGCCGGACTGGGCGTTCTGGCCCTGGGCGACGAGGCGGTGCTTTACCCGGACCGGTTCTCGCTCTCGCACCGCGCCCTGTCCCCCGTCCGCCGCGCCGTGCGGCGGGCCCGCCGGGCGGGGCTGACCGTTCGGGTCCGCCGGCACGGCGAGGTCCCGCCCGCGGAGCTGGCAGTTCTGGGCCAGCTGGCCGAAGAGTGGCGCGGCGGCGAACCGGACCGCGGCTTCTCGATGGCACTGAACCGTTGGGGCGACCCCGCCGACGCCCAATGCGTCGTCGTCACCGCGCACACGGACAACGGCACCGTCGTCGGCCTGCTCTCCTTCGTCCCGTGGGGCCGCCGCGGGCTGTCTCTGGACGTCATGCGCCGCGCCCCGGCTGCGCCCAACGGCACCACCGAACTGATGGTCGCATCCCTGATGGACCGGGCCCAGAGGCTGGGCGTGCGGGAGGTTTCCTTGAACTTCGCCGTGTTCCGCGGCCTGTTCGCCGAATCCGAGCGGCTCGGCGCCGGGGCGGTTACGCGCCTGAACACCTCGGTGCTCGGCTTCTTCGAACGCTTCTTCCAGCTCGAGCGGCTTTACCGCTCAAACGCCAAGTATCAGCCCGAGTGGGTGCCGCGCTACTTCTGCTTCGACGGATTGCTGACCCTGCCGCGGGTGGCCGTGGCCGCCGCGCAGGCCGAAGGATTCCTGCCGTTCCTATTGCGCCGGCATGGCCCCGAGCGCGGTCTGGACGAAGCGCAGCTGGAGCGGGTCCGGCAGTTGGCGGCCGCCCCGCCGCAACCGCCGGCGGCCCTTCGACAGCCGTCTGTGCAGACCCGGCACCGGCTCCGGCACGCGCGGCTGCTGCGCGAGGCAGGACTGGACCCATACCCTGTCGGAATGCCCTCGACGGCCTCGGTCGCAACGTTGGAGCCCGGCGCGGCAGGTTCCTGTCCCGACGCCGGGCCGGTGCGGCTAGCCGGCCGGATCCGGACTCTGCGCCACCACGGGGGAGTGCTGTTCGCGGACCTGACCGACGCGGGACATACCGTGCAGGCCATTCTCGAGCTCCGCGTGCTCGGCGCGGACCGCTTCCGGCTGCTTGACCGGGCCCTGGACACCGGCGACCTGGTAGTGGTCACTGCGGTTCCCGGCCACTCGCGCACCGGCACCCCGTCCTTGCTGGTCCAGGACCTGGTGCTGGCTGCCAAGGCCCTGCACCCGGTGCCGTACCCGCGCTACCGGGAGCTGGTCCGGCGGCTGCCGCAGCGCTCGTCCGACCTCATGGCCCGCCCTGGTGCCCTGGACCTGCTCCTGCAGCGCTCGCAGATGGTATCCGCCCTGCGGGGGGCACTGGAGCAGGAAGGCTACCGCGAGGTGGAGACGCCCATCCTCAATACCGTGCACGGCGGCGCCACCGCCCGGCCCTTCCGTACCTACAGCAATGCCTACGGGCTGGATCTGACCCTGCGGATCGCCCCCGAACTGCAGCTGAAGCGCCTGTTGGTTGCGGGGACCGGCCCGATCTTCGAAATCGGACGCAACTTCCGCAACGAGGGGGCGGACGCCACCCACAACCCGGAGTTCACCTCGCTGGAGGCCTACCGGCCGTTCGCCGACTACAAGGACATGAAGGAGCTGGCCGAACGGCTGATCAAAGCCGCCGCCGTGCGGGTCCACGGGGAACCCCGGCTGTTGCTGCACAGCGAACCCGTGCAGGTCGATGTCTCCGCTCCTTGGCCGATGGTTCCGGTCGCGGACGCGGTCTCGGCCGCCGTCGGTCAGGGCGTCTCCGTGCAGACCGACATCGCCGAGCTGCTGCGGCTGGCCCGGGCCCATGGCGTGGCTGCCGGCCCGGACATGGGCCCCGGCGCCGTGCTGGAAGCGCTGTACGGCAAGCTGGTGGAGCCGGCCACGGTCCGGCCCACGTTTTACTGCGACTTCCCAGTGGAAACATCCCCACTGACCGCCCCGCACCGCAGCTGCCCTGGACTGGTGGAGCGCTGGGACCTGGTAATCAACGGGATGGAGCTCGGCACGGGCTACTCCGAACTGACTAATCCGCACGAACAGCGGCGCCGCCTGGAAGAACAATCGCTGAAGGCCGCCGCCGGGGACCTGGAGGCCATGGAAATCGACGAGGATTTCCTCTACGCGGTCGAAACCGGCATGCCCCCGGCCGGTGGGCTGGGTTTGGGTGTGGACCGGTTGGCCATGCTGCTGACGGGAACCGACATCCGCGATGTACTGAGCTTTCCCTTCGTACGCCCCGCCGCGACCTCCTGATGCCCCTAGCGGATGCGTTGGAAGGAGCGGTGACCGTGGCCAAGTGACGCGACACGCATAAACTTGTTTTGTGGCCGGTACAGCGGCTCGCCCGCCATCGATCCCCTCCTGGCGCCAACTCCTCGCGACAGCGCGTGGCGTCTGCAGCTGCCAGATGGCCGGATCGCTGGCATTGCTCGTACTAGGACTTCTGATGGTCGTGCTGACGGGTTGCGCCCCGCCTACCGGGAGTTCGCCCCCAACGCCTGACGGGGCGGGGGCGGTGGTCGCATTGGGTGATTCCGTGCCGGCGGGCGACGCCTGTGGTTGCACGCCGTACCCGCAGTTGACGGCCTCGGACCTGTCGCCGCCGGGCGGTCCAGCGGTCAGGGCCTCAAACGAGGCGGTGGGAGGGTTCACCACCCTCGACGTGCTTCACCAGCTGAACAGCGCCAGCGCCGTGATCCACTCGGTCAAGGCGGCGAGCTTGGTGGAGGTCGAGGTGGGCGCGAACGACGTGGCGCATTCCAGGTCGTGCGGAACTGACGTGGCCTGCTACTTGCCCGACGTGACGGAGGTGAGGGCGAACCTGCACAACATCGTGAACCGCGTGCACCAGCTCACCGCCGGTCATGCGGTGAACGTGGTGCTGCTGGACTACTGGAGCGTCTGGCTGGGCGGCCGATATGCTCGCCAGCAGGGTAAGGCCTACGAAAACGCGGCGGCTGCTGTCACGGACGAGGTCAACACGGTGATCCGGGACGTCGCAGCGCAGACCGGGTCGGCGTACGTCGACTTGCGCGCGGCATTCAAAGGCCCTGACTACAACTACGACGAAACGCATTACCTGGCCACCGACGGCGACCATCCCAACGCCGCCGGCCACGAGAAGATCGCCGCTGCCCTTGTTGAGGTGGTGCACCAGCGGATGTAGGGGACGTGCACCCCGGGGATGAAGCGGTCCAGGACGATCAATTGATCGACAGCACCCGCAGCCGGACACGGTGATGCCGACTCTCCACGCCGGAGACTCTATGCGTAGAGTAGATAATCAACAAGTATGCTTATCATCTCGGGGAGGGCGGCCAAAGGACTTCCCCTGCCAGCACACCCCCGCCCGGCCCTCGCCGACGACGGCCAAGACGTACTCGACCAAGGCCTCAGCATCCTTCCCCTCGGGCTTCGCGGCCCGCCAACTGCCACCGGTGCCGGCATCCTGGACTGACCGCGAGCAACCTTTGAAAGGCATACACCATGTTTCTTCTCTTCGGCCTTAAAACCGCACTCCGCGATCTCCCAGGACGGATGGCGACGTGCCAATTCTGCGGCCGGTTCGTCCACCATCATCTGCAGGAACGCGCCACCAGATTCACCTTGTTCTTCATCCCGGTCTTCACAACATCCAGGGCCTTAATGGTCACCTGCACGAACTGCGGGCAGAGCTCCACCATGAAATCCCGACAGCGGAACGCCCTCCTCAGCTAGGGCGTATCGTCTGTAAAACCATGACTGAACAGCAGCCCTACGAGCTTGTGCGGCGGTACCCGGGCTTCGAGCTGCGACGGTACCCGTCCTACACGGCGGCGGAAGTGGAAGTGCGTGCGTCCTTTGACCGCGCGGGCAATGAAGCCTTCCGTTACCTGTTCAACTACATCAGCGGCAACAATACGGCTCGGGAGACCTTGGCCATGACCGCGCCTGTGCTCCAGAGCAATGCGTCGCCAGGGAAGCATCCATCCCAGAAGGTGCCGATGACGGCGCCAGTGCTTCAACGCGGACCGTTGGACGGCGGTCCCACCGGCCGCGGCGCATCAGAGGAAGCCGCGTACGTGGTCGCGTTCGTGCTCCCTGCCGGAATGACCGAGGACGCGGCCCCCGTCCCCGCTGACCCGCAGGTCAAAATCCGGACAGTCCCCGGCTCCACTGCAGCCGTGACCCGGTTTTCCGGCAGCGGATCCCGATCTGCCTTCGCCAAGCGCAACCATAAACTTCAAAACGCCATCGCCGCGGCTGGCATGAGAGCCTCAGGTCCGCCCCGGTTCGCGCGGTTCGACCCGCCGTTCAAACCCTGGTTCCTCCGCCACAACGAGGTAATCCAGGATGTGGCCCGAAGCCGGGATACGAACTTGCAGGCGGAGAGCTGAGCGGGTGGGCGGGGCGGGCAAGCGGGGGTTGGTCCTCGGTGGCGGCGGATCGACGGGCAAGGCCTGGCTGATGGGCGTCATCGCAGGCCTGTTCGACGAAGGCCTGGACGTGACCACAGCCGACCTGACCATCGGGACATCGGCCGGATCGACGGCCGCGGTTCAGATAGCCGGCGCGACCCCGACCGAACTGCTTGCCGCCATCCTTGCCTCGGCGCCCCAGCAACCGACGGTCGAATCCAACGGGGGACGCGTTCCGACCAGGCCGGCGGCGGACCATCTGGAGAGAACGGGCAAGATCATCGCCGCCGCTGAGGACGCGTCAGACATGCGGCGCAGAATGGGCGCGGCGGCACTGGACATGGGTGCGGCGTCGGACGGCTCCTGGCAAACACGGTGGCGCGCCACCGTCGTTTCGCGGCTGCCCAGCCAGCGCTGGCCGCATCGAACGGTGCTGATCACGGCGGTCGACGCCCAAACGGGAGAACCGGTCGTATTCGACCGCCACAGCGGAATCGAGCTGGCCGACGCCGTCGCCGCCAGCTGTGCCAGTGGCCTTCCCTACACGATCGGGCACCACCGATATATCGACGGCGGCTACCGACGCAACGAAAATGCTGATCTGGCAGCCGGCTGCGGGCGGGTGCTGGTGCTGTCGCCCTTTGGCGGGAGAACGCGGACGCCGTTGCAGTGGGGCATGCATCTTGCGGCGCAGGTCGACGAGCTGCGAGCCAGCGGGAGCAGCGTCGAAACGATCTTCCCGGAGACCAACTCCGAGCACATGTTCGGTGCCAACGCAATGGACGCGTCGCTGCGTCCGCCCGCTGCCCGGGCTGGTTACCACCAAGGCAGAGTCCTGGCCGGGTGGCTCACCGATTTTTGGCGGTGAGCACTTTAGGCTCAGTCGATTCGAGGCGCCGACGACTACCGCCGCCCTCTACGGGGTGGGCCCGAGCCGGGCCGGGCGTAGGGTGGAGGATGGACGAAAGGAGCACTTCATGAAGAAAATCCTCATGGTACTGACCAGCGTTTCCGAGATCGGCGATACCGGAGAGAAGACCGGTTACAATGTGGCCGAAGCTGCACACCCCTGGAAGGTCTTCAAGGATTCCGGGCATTTCGTCGATTTTGCGTCCATCCAGGGCGGCCAGCCCCCGCGCGACGAAGTGGATAAGGATGATCCCATCCAGGTCGCCTTCACTGAGGACGAGACCACCCGCGCCGGTCTCTACAACACTGCCCGCGTCGACGTCGTTGATCCCGAACAGTACGACGCCGTTTACCTGGTGGGAGGCCACGGCACCATGTGGGACTTCCCCGAAAGCGAAGGCCTGCAGAACCTCGTGGCCAGCATCTACAACACTGGCGGCGTGGTGGGCGCGGTCTGCCATGGACCGGCCGGCTTGCTGAACGTGGAATTGGAGAACGGGTTCCGCCTCGTGGAGGGCCGGAGGGTGGCCGCCTTCACCAACGACGAAGAGGTTGCCGTAGGGAAGGACAAGATCATCCCGTTCTACCTGGCGGACCGGCTTGAGGAACAGGGCGCCACCCACGTCTCCGCCGATGTCTTCGCGGAGAAGGTTGTGGTCGACGACCGGTTGGTGACCGGCCAGAACCCGGCGTCCGCGGCCGGCGTGGCCAAGGAGATGGAGAAGCTTCTGGCCGAAGTCATCCACCAGGAAAAGGCCGAGGAACAACACGAGGCGGAGGCTCTGCGCGCTGAGAAGGACGCCGAGAAAAACGCCAAGAAGGCTGCCGCAGAAGCGGAGCACTAACACCTGCAGCGCACTGAAAGTGGCGGCCGCCCGACGATGGGGTGGCCGCCAACTGTTGTCCTGAAGACGGCAACACGCTATCCAACGCACCACCCACCTGCTTTAGGTTCTGCGCTCCTCGATTTATGGCAGTAGAGCGCCGGCGCCCAGCGCCGCCGCACAGAGCCGCGGGCGCCAGCCAGTCCCATTCCTGCGCCGGCCCCTTAGGGCAAGGTCGGTTGATCGAATCTGACAAATGCCCGCACGGTGCCCCTGCGGAAATCCGAGGTTTCCCGGTAACGAGGGATTCATAGAACGCCTTTTGCCCGGGTTCGTCGTCGGTCAGTAGGACCTTCTGCCTTACATGGGCGTAGCGGGCCAAGGCCTCCGTGGCCAGCAAGCGTCCGATCCCTTTCCGATGATGGTCCGGGTGGACCAGGATGTCCTGAAGGTAACAAATCGAAGCATCATCGGAAATGACCCGCGCCAGACCCACAAGCTCCGTCCCGAGCCTAGCCTCAACAATCGTCGACGATCCGTTCAACGCTCACCTACTGTGCCGTGGTGATACAGGGGTCGCTGCGGCGCCGAGCGACCAGCCAGATGATCCTCACATCGCTCACGGAAGGCCCTTTGAAGGGCCTGACGCTTACTCGCCGTCACAGACGTGCACCAGATGCCAGCCGTCCCAGCCCGGATGCTTGCGCACTTGAACGTCAACAATGCTGCGCTGCCCCGCCCGGCAGGAAGATTTGATTCCTACCAGTTCCACCGGCTGAACCATGGTTATTTATTCGGGCTGCTGGCGCAGTGCTGCCCAGGCTTGGAAACCGCCGATAAGGTCGGTCGCGCGGGTCAGGCCCAGCCGTTGCAGAGTGTGTGCAGCGAGGCTGGAGCTGTAGCCCTCGTTGCAAACGACCACGATCCGACGAGCGGGGTCATCAGCCATCGGGAGCCTGTGGGGGCTGGAAGGATCGAGCCGCCACTCAAGAACGTTTCGGTCTATAACGACCGCTCCCGGAAGTTCACCGTCGCGGTCTCGCTGATCGACCGGGCGCGTGTCAACAACAAAGGGCGCCCGCTGCCATCTCCCGCTCGAGATCCGAAGCGAGAACACGCTCGAGCCCGTTGCGGCTCTCAAGTACTAATTGGTTGATCGTGAGAGTCTCGGGGGAATCGCTGGGATCTAAACTGCGTTGGCAGGTCGCGGCGCCGTCATCGGAGATGTGACACTGCTTCACGTTTTCCTCGCTTCGCCTGCTGATCGGTCGGTCGTTCCACTCTGAAGCGAAATGATGAGCTACTTTGGTCGTAATTTTCAAGGGTGTTGAGGGAGTCAGGCCCGTGCATGCCAGTTCTGGGGGAAGTGGCATGCAGCTTTTCGACGACCCGCTTTGGGCTACCTGCTCCACCACGCGGTCCTGCCACTGGAGGCCGTCTGCGTAAGACAATCGCCTCGACCAGCCAAGTCCCAGTGCCCCGAAGCTAGTCTCTGAGGCGCACACGTCGACTGTTCAAGGGGCGCCTGGTTGGTGAGCAGTTGCGCGTCATGACGAACACGAATCCTGTGCCGACAACAGGGCACCGGCACCAAATGATCAGTATCGGCCACCACGGCCAGCCCGTGGCGCCCGTCATAAGGCAGCGATCAGGAACTGGCGGCTAAAACGGCCAACGTCCGGGCGGGTGCATTGCCCTTACAGCGGTGACTGGTGGTTCCGCGACTGTGATTGCCCCCGGAAAATCCGTCCCTCTTACCGCTCACGAGCTCTGTCTTGGCCAATGAATCCCCTCCAGCGGAAAGCAAAGGCCCCGGTTCCCTTTGTTTACAAGGGAACCGGGGCCTTCTCAGTTGGCGGTGACGGTGGGATTTGAACCCACGTTGGCTGTTACACCAAACAACATTTCGAGTGTTGCACCTTCGGCCGCTCGGACACGTCACCAACG
>NZ_JBNHHB010000129.1:0-14840 GCF_059091905.1 Arthrobacter sp. Dra40 | reverse complement strand
ATACCTACCCGGAAAGCACCACCGGCATCGGCACCACCCACAGCCAGGCTGCGGTATCCGGCTGGTTGACCCAGTCGGCGGGCAGCGACGCCGCCGAATCAGTGACGACGGCAACGCGGTGCCGCGGCGGTTGGCCCGGCCGGGCAGGCGGCTGCTGCAGCAGCCGTTTGGACCGCTGCACCAGTTGCTCGAGCCAATTCATCCGTTGCCAGTCCGCGGTCAGGCCGGCACGATGTTGACCAGCTTGGGCGCACGGACGATCACCTTGCGCACGTCACGGCCGTCAAGAGTCCGGATGATCTGCGGCGAGGCCAGCGCCAGCTTTTCCAGCTCGTCCTCGCTGACATCCGCTGCCACCTCCAGCCGGTCGCGGACCTTGCCTGCTACCTGCACCACGGCGGTGACCGTATTCTGCACCAGCAGGGATTCGTCCACGGCCGGCCAGCTAGCCTTCACCACGGATGGTTCGTGGCCCAGCTGGGCCCAGAGGTCCTCTGCGGTGTAGGGGGCGAACAGGCTCAGGATGATGGCCACGGCCTCGGTTGCTTCGCGCACGGCGGGGTCGGCGCCGCCGGGTCCGGCGTCGATGGCCTTGCGGGTCGCGTTGACCAGTTCCATCAGTTTGGCGATGACCACATTGAACTTGCCGGCATCCAGCAGTTCCGCCGCGTCGGCAACGGTCCGGTGGATGACCGCGCGCAGGGCGCGGTCGCCGTCGTCGTAATCCACGTCCGGAGCGGAGGAAACGTCCTGTCCCAGCCGCCAGGCGCGGGCCAGGAACTTGGCCGAGCCGGACGGAGAGACGTCGGCCCAGTCCACATCGTCTTCGGGCGGCGATGCAAAGATCATGGTCAGCCGGACGGCGTCGACGCCGAACTTGTCCAGTTGCTCGCCCAGGTCCACGCCGTTGCCCAGCGACTTGCTCATCGCCTTGCCGCCGTTGAGCACCTGGCCCTGGTTCAGCAGCGCACGGAACGGCTCGTCAAAGTCGATCAGCCCCATGTCCTTGAGCACCTTGGTGAAGAACCGGCTGTAGAGCAGATGCAGGATGGCGTGCTCGACGCCGCCCACGTACTGGTCCACCGGCAGCCAGCGGGCCGCGGCGTCCTTCTCGAACGGGCCCTCTGTGTAGTCCGGCGAGGCGAACCGCAGGTAGTACCAGGACGAATCCACGAAGGTGTCCATGGTGTCCGTATCGCGCCGGGCTGCCTTGCCGCAGTTCGGGCACTCGGTATTGACCCAGTCAGCGGCCGCGGCCAGCGGGGAGGTGCCCTTGGGCGAGAGTGCCTCGCCGCGCAGGTCGTCGGGCAGCCGGACGGGCAGCTGGTCGTCGGGAACCGGGACCTCGCCGCACTCCTCGCAGTGGACAATCGGGATCGGTGCACCCCAGAACCGCTGGCGGGACAGCAGCCAGTCGCGCAGCCGGAAGTTGACGGTTTTCTCGCCGGTGCCGGCCGCCTCCACCAGTTCGATGGCGCGCGCGATCGCTTCCGTCTTGGACAGGCCGTCCAGCTCGCCGGAATTGATCAGCGTGCCTTCCCCGCTGGTGGCGACCCCGGTTTCCGCCGGGTCTTCTTCCCCGGTCTCGACGACGGCGCGCACGGGCAGGTCGAAGGCCTTGGCGAAGTCAAGGTCGCGCTGGTCGTGGGCGGGGACGGCCATGATCGCGCCGGTCCCGTAGTCGGCCAGCACGTAGTCGGCGGCCCAGACCGGCAGCTTTTCGCCGTTGAGCGGGTTGATGGCGTAGCGGCCCAGGAACACGCCCGTCTTGTCGCGTTCGGTGGACTGCCGTTCAATGTCGGAGAGCGCCTTGATCTGTTCGCGGTAGGCCATCAGCGCATCATGGTGTTCCGGTGCCACCAGGTCCAACGCCAGGTGTGCGTCGGCGGCGACCACAAAGAAGGTTGCACCGTTGAGGGTGTCCGGACGGGTGGTGAAGACGGTGACGTCCTGCGCCTCGCGTCCGGCAGCTTCTTCCACGGTGAAACGGACGTGGGCGCCTTCCGACCGACCGATCCAGTTGCGCTGCATCGCCAGCACGCGCTCCGGCCAGTGGCCCTTGAGCTCGTCCATGTCATCCAGCAGCCGGTCGGCGTAATCGGTGATCTTGAAGTACCACTGGTTCAGGCTCTTCTTGGTCACCGGCGTGCCGCAGCGTTCACATGCCCCGTTGACCACCTGTTCGTTGGCCAGCACGGTCAGGTCCTTCGGGCACCAGTTCACCGGGGAGTTCTTCCGGTAGGCCAGGCCGCGCTCATAGAACCGCAGGAACAGCCACTGGGTCCAGCGGTAGTACTCCGGATCCGAGGTGTGCAGCCGGCGCGACCAGTCGGCACTGATGGCGTAGCGCTTGAAGGACGCGGCCTGGGTGTCGATGTTGGCGTAGGTCCACTCGCTGGGGTGGGCGTTGCGCTTGATGGCGGCGTTCTCGGCCGGCAGGCCAAAGGAGTCCCAGCCAATCGGGTGCAGGACGTCGTAGCCCTTCAGCCGCCAGTAGCGCGCCACGACGTCGCCCATGGCGAAAGCTTCGGCGTGGCCCATGTGCAGGTCGCCCGAGGGGTACGGGAACATGTCCAGCACGTACCGGCGTTCTCGGGAACCGTCGTCGGCGGGAGCAAAGACATCAAGTTCCTCCCACACGGCCGGCCATTTGGCCTCCATGGCGGAGAAACTGTACTCGTGCTGTTCCGTACCCGACTGCGTACTCACTGTGGTTGCCTCGTCCTCTTGTCTGTACTGCGCACTTGCCTTGACTCCCCTAGACACACAAAAGCCCCTCGGCATCGGAGGGGCGGGCCGCTGTAGCAGGGGCTTGGGACCCTGCGGCAGCGGCTAGCTAAGGAGCAGTGCGAACATGGGACCACTTTACCGCACGTTCACAGGACGTCGTCGTCGATCCAGTCGAAGGTCCGCGTGACCGCTTTCCTCCACAAACGCAGCCTGCGCTCCCGCTCCTCCGCCGGCATCTGCGGCTCCCACACCTTGTCCTGCGCCCAGTTCCCGGCGAGCTGGTCCGTCCCTTCCCAGAATCCGACGGCGAGACCGGCAGCGTACGCCGCACCCAGGGCAGTGGTCTCGGTGACCCGCGGCCGCATCACCGGCACGCCGAGGATGTCCGCCTGGAACTGCATCAAGGCGTCGTTGGCGACCATCCCGCCATCGACCTTGAGACCTGTCAGGGGCACGGCAGCGTCGGCGTTGATTGCATCCAGGACCTCGCGGGTCTGGAAGGCCGTGGCTTCCAAGGCCGCCCGGGCAATGTGCGCCTTGGTCACAAACCGGGTCAGGCCCACCAGTGCGCCGCGGGCATCCTGGCGCCAATACGGCGCGAACAGGCCGGAAAACGCGGGAACAAAATAGCAGCCGCCGGTGTCCTCCACCGTGCCTGCCAACTGCTCGGCCTCCTGCGCCGAGGACACCAGGCCAAGGTTGTCGCGCAGCCACTGGATCAGGGAGCCGGCGACGGCGATGGACCCCTCGAGCACATAGTGCGGCGCGGCGTCGCCCAGCTGGTAGCCCACCGACGTCAGCAGCCCGTGCGAAGACCTCACGATTTCCTCGCCGGTGTTGACCAGCACGAAGCAGCCCGTGCCGTAAGTGTTCTTGGCCTCGCCGGGATTGAACGCGGCCTGTCCGAAGGTCGCCGCCTGCTGGTCGCCGAGGATCCCGGCCACCGGGACGTGGCGCAGCAACTGCGAGCCGTGCACGTTCGCATAGGGCTCGGAGGACGAGCGGATTTCCGGCAGCATCGCGGCCGGGATACCGAACACGTCAAGGATTTCCTGGTCCCACTGCAGGGTGCGCAGGTCCATGAACAGCGTGCGGGACGCGTTGGTGACGTCGGTGGCGTGCGTGCCGCCGTCCGGCCCGCCGGTCAGGTTCCACAAGACCCAGCTGTCGGTGGTGCCGAACAGCAGCTCGCCGGCCTCGGCGCGCTCCAGTACGCCGTCCACGTTCCGCAGGATCCACGCCAGCTTGGTGCCGGCGAAATAGGGCGCCAGCGGCAGGCCGGTCTGTTCCCGGAAGCGGTCCGGGCCGCCGTCGGCCGCCAGTTCGTCGCAGATCTGCTGGGTCCGCACGTCTTGCCAGACGATCGCGTTGTAGACCGGCCGCCCCGTGCTCTTCTCCCACACCACCGTGGTTTCGCGCTGGTTGGTGATGCCGACGGCGGCAATGTCGTGCCGGGTCAGGCTGGCCCTGGACAGCGCCGTGCCCACCACTTCACGGGTGTTGTCCCAGATTTCCAGCGGGTCGTGTTCCACCCAGCCCGGCTGCGGGAAAATCTGCCGGTGCTCCCGCTGGCCGGTAGAGACGGGTGTGCCTTTGTGGTCGAAGATGATCGCGCGCGTGGAGGTGGTTCCCTGGTCGATTGCCAGCACGAACTGCGCCATTCAAGCCCCTCCACCGTCCTGTCCGGACGGCAGTGCCCGGCTGTTGTTGAACCTAACCGGCCGCGCATGGCGGCGTCAATTGTCCGCACCGCGGCCCTGAGCACCTCCGCGCCGAGGCCCGGTGTCCGCTCTGCCGCTGCCCGGCGTGCCCCCGAACGCCACTTGAGCATCCCCCGGACCGGCGACATGGCCCGGACCAGCGCGTCCCCGCGCCCGCGGGTCGGTAGAGTCGAAGGCATGAAATCAGCAGGAAACTCCACGTGACCGCCGTCGCTGACCGCGCGCTCCGCCGGGAGATACTGCTCGACGGCGCTTTCGCGCGGTACTGGGAATACCCGGGAGACCACGACGGTGCGCCGACTCTTCTGGTGATCCATGGCTTCCGCGGTGACCACCACGGGTTGGAACTGGTGGTTGACCAGCTGCCCGGATTCCGCGTGATCGCCCCCGACCTTCCAGGCTTCGGCGAATCGGATCCGCTCGCCACCGGCACCCACGGCATCGACGGCTACCAGCGGTTCCTGCATGATCTGGCAGGCGCGTTGGAGCTCGGCCCGGACACCTTTCTGCTGGGGCATTCCTTCGGGTCCATCGTGGTCAGCCATTATCTGGCGGCGCATCCGGACTCCTTTCGGGCGGCTATCCTGGTCAACCCGATCAGTGAACCCGCCCTGCAGGGCCCCAAAGCGCTTGCCTCGCGGCTCGCCGGGTTCTACTACTTCGCCGGAGCCAGACTTCCCGAGCGGCTTGGTCTCGGCCTCCTGCGCAACCGCGTCATTGTCCGGGCTATGAGCATCATGATGGCGAAGACCCGCGATCCGCAGCTGCGTTCCTACATTCACGGCCAGCACGACGCCTACTTCAGTGCCTTCGCCAACCGGCAGGTGGTCCTGGAGGCCTTCCGCGCGTCCATCACCTCAGATGTCGCCCAGGTGGCCGGATTGCTGAACCTGCCCGTGCTCCTGATTGCCGGTGAACGGGACGACATCGGGTCGGTGGCCAGCCAGCGGAAGCTTGCCGCGATGATCCCGGACTCCCGGCTGGAAGTGATCCCCGCCGTCGGGCATTTGATCCACTACGAAACCCCGGCACCGGCCGCCGCCTTCATCCGGGACTTCATCAACGGAATGAGTGCATGAAACTCCTGATCGACGCCCGGTTTACCCGGACCGACCAACTGGACGGCATCAGCCGCTACGGCGCCAGCCTGATCGAGGCCACCTCCCGATTGGCGGACGTGAGCATGCTGATCAACGACGAACGGCAGCTGCAGTTCCTGCCGAACGTGCCGTGGACCAAGATCAACAGTCCCCTCTCCCCCGCCGAACTCTTCGTGGCGCGTCGGGTGAACAGGCTGGGCGCCGACGTCGTCGTGTGCCCGATGCAGACCATGGGCAGCTTTGGCCGCCGGTACGGCCTCATCCTGACCCTGCACGACCTGATTTACTACTCGCACCCCACGCCTCCCGGCTTCCTGCCCATACCGGTGCAGTGGCTCTGGCGCCTCTACCACAAGGCCTACTGGCCGCAGCGGCTGTTGTTGAACCGCGCGGATACCGTGGCCACCATCAGCCACACCACCCAGGCGCTGATGGAGCGGCACCGGCTGACCCGCAAGCCCATCCGGATTGTTTCCAACGCGGCCCAGCCGCAGGGAGCGCCTCGGGATCCCGCGGGCGGCCGCGACAAGACCCTGCTCTACATGGGCTCGTTCATGCCGTACAAGAACGTGGAAACCATCGTCGACGGCATGGCCCTGCTGCCGGACTACCGGCTCCATCTGCTCAGCCCGGTGAGGCCCGAACGCCAGGCTGAGCTGGAGGCCCGGGCCGCAGACCCCCGGCGGCTGGTCTTCCACCACGGGATTTCCGACGCCGGGTATCAGCAACTGCTGCAACGCGCCACAGCGCTGGTCACCCTTTCGCGCGATGAGGGTTTCGGCCTGCCGCTGATTGAAGCCATGGCAGCAGGAACGCCGGTGATCGCCAGCGACATCCCCATCTTCCGGGAGGTCGGTGCCGGCGCCGTTACCCTGGTGGACCCAGATGAGCCCGCCGACTTCGCCGCAGCGGTGGCTGCGCTGGACCAGCCCGGCGCTTTCCGCGCCGCCTCCGAGGCCAGCATCCGCCGCGCCGCAGCCTACGACTGGGACGAGTCGGCACGCCAACTGGTGGCGGCCGCCAAGGAGGTCATGGAACGACGGCGGAGCCAACGCGGGTAGTCGGGTGGGGCCAAAAAGCTGCTTGCGAAATCCTGAAGCGCCCGACGACTCCCCGGCTCATGTCCTCGACGCCGAGCGATCCGAGTTATTTCAGGACAGCCCACCGGTTGCCGTGCGGCTGGCACCGGCAGTTGCTTCCTCCCAAAATGTCCGACCCGGCCCCTAGTCTGTTTTCAGAAGCAGTTCAGCACCAATGTTGGCCGCCGGGTTGTGGGTTTGCCGGTGGCGTCCGCGGAACCGTCCAAGGGTTCGCAACCGCTCGTATTCAAGGCCATGCAGCACGCATGCTGAAGATAGAGACGCTGAGATGTTTGATCCTGCCGTAGCCGGGAGAACCGCCGCAGCACCGCCCGCCGCGCCGCCGCCCGACCCAGCATCGCCTGCCGGCAGCGGAGCCATGCGAGTTGCCGGACCGGCGGGTCCGATTCGGTCTGCCGCCGTTCACGCCGCCGCCACTGCCCTCGCCGACATCGATCTGGACGCGCCGGACCCGGAACTGGTTGAAGAGCTTACGGCGCTGGAGGAATTGAAGGCTGCTGCCGCCGCCGCGCAGGCCAAGGTTCAGGTCGCGCTGGAGGACTCTGTCCGCGCCCGCCGTGCCGCCACCGGGACCCCCAAAGACCGGCAGGGCGCGGGTGTGGCAGCCCAGATCGGGTTGGCCAGGCGCGAATCACCGCACCGCGCCGCGGTCCTTTTGAACCTGTCAAGGACCCTGGTTGCGCAGATGCCGCACACCCTGGCCGCCCTCGCCGCGGGAACACTGAACGAATACCGGGCCGGGATCCTGGTCCAGGAAACCGACTGCCTGACCCCGGAGCACCGCGCCCGCGTTGACCAGGAACTGGCCGGGAACAGGGCCCGGCTGCACGGCCTCGGGAACAGGGCCCTTCGGGCTGAAGCCAAACGCCTCGCCTACCGGCTGGAGCCGCGTTCCGTGGTTGACCGGGCGGCGAAGGCCGAAGCGGACCGGGGTGTTTCCTCCCGGCCGGAGCCCGACACCATGGTCTCGGTCCGGACCCTTCTGCCGGTCGTCCAGGGGGTGGCGGTGATGGCCGCCCTGAACCAGGAAGCGGACCGGCTGCGCAACAGCGGAGATCCCCGGTCGCGGGGCCAGATGATGGCCGACACCGTGTTTGAACGCGTCACCGGACGCAGCACCGCCGACCCGGCCAAACTGGAAATCCAGTTGGTGATGACCGACCGCGCCCTGCTCCGCGGCGAGGCCGAACCGGCATGGCTGACCGGGTACGGCATTGTCCCGGCCCAATACGCCCGGAACCTCATTCGGCTGCCACAAGAGCCCGACCCGGGACCGACTGCCACGTCCGGCGGCGCAGCCGGCCTGGGCCTTGCGCCGGCAGGACAAATCCACCCCGGCCGCCCGCCGGGCAGCGGGTCGAGATGGAACGTGTCAACCGGCGGTGCCGGGCAGAAGGCGCCGCCGGCCGGGACCGAGCCGGGGTGGAAGACCGCCCGCGAGCAGGCCCGGCGCTACAAAGTGTTGCAACAGGGCACCGTGGAGGACATCTGGGTCCGCCGCCTCTACACCGCCCCGGGGACCGGACAGCTGCTGGGGATGGACTCGGCCGCGCGAAAGTTCCCCGACGGGATGCGCCGGATGATCGTCGCTCGCGACGCAGTCTGCCGCAGGCCTTGGTGCGACGCCCCGATCCGGCACATCGACCACATCGTCGCCTGGTCCAGCGGCGGTAAAACGACCATGGCCAACGGCCAGGGGCTCTGCGAGCACTGCAACCAGTCGAAGGAAGCCGAAGGCTGGTTCAGCCGCACCGTCGGAGGTGCACGCCATACGGTGGAAACCACCACCCCCACCGGACACGCCTACGCCTCTACCCCACCACTACTGCCAGGCACGCCGCCGGCACATCCAGATGCGGCCCTTGCGCCGGCGCCCGGGGCCGGCCCGCCCACCCGGAAGGTTAGAGCAGATCGGTCCCGTCGCAGCGCACCTGTACCGGGTCGGGGACGCGCTTGGCGGACAGCGCCGCCCTGCGGTGACGGAGCGCAGCAGTGACGCGGGCGCCATCCTGGTAGCTGAAGAACAGCAGCAGGCGATGCTCACTGCTCTCCCCCGATCGGGCGGGCAGCTCGACAGGCCCCACGCTGCGAAGGCTGCCGCTGACGTCAAAATCGGCCATGAAGGCTTCAATGCCCGAGGGCTTCCCGGTCAGCGCAGCGATCCTGACGGCCGGCGGCAGCTGCAGCTCACGCCTTAACTGCATTTCCCTGGCGGCGGCACCGGCAGGATCCCACCGGACCAGCGGGCCCACCACTGCGTCCTGGTCGGCGGTGACCACTACCAGGCCCCCTTCAGATGAAGGCTGCACCAGGGAAGCCGCCCGGAACCAGCGGCGCAGTACCTCTTCCGGTGCACGAAGGGACTCGCGGCTGAGCATGGCGTTGCCATCCAACAGCAGCGCAGCGGCGTACCCTTCGGGAGCCACAGGTTCGGCGCCCGGCGTTGCGACCACCAGGGCTTTCCGCGACTCCACCACGGATTTGATGTGGTCCCCCGACGAGGAAACAACAGTTGCCCCGGGGAACGCGCGCCCGAGCTCCTCGGCGGTCCTCAGGGCGCCGATGGCCGAGGCCCGGAGGCGGTGCGATCCGCACTCGGGGCAGGCGTAGTTGGCGGCCAGGCGACCGCACCACCGGCACGCCGGAGCAGCGGAGCGGCCGGGTTGAGCCAACGGCCCGCTGCAGTCGGTGCACCGGGCAGGGGTCCGGCAATCCTGGCAGGCAAGGGCAGGTGAAAATCCGGTCCGCGCCACCTGGACCAACACCGGCCCGCGTTCCAGCCCTTCCTGGGCGGCCCGCCACGCGGCCTGCGGCAACCGGGCGTGGCGCAGCAGCGGGTCACGTTCCTGCTGGAACGAGTCGGCGGTATTGAGGATGCGGGGCGTCATCCGCCGCAGCAGCGGCCGGGCGGGAGCGAGTGCAGTCGCCCAGCCGGTCTCCACCAGACGCTGTGCTTCGCCGCTTCGCGCTACGCCGGCGAAGAGCGCTGCACAATCAGCTTGCGCAGTTCGCAGCAACAAGACCTCGCGGGCGTGCTGGTACGGGGAACGCTGTTCGATCAGCAGCTCGTCGCCGTCGTCCCAGATGGCAACCAGGCCCAGGTCGCGCACCGGGGCAAAGGCGGCTGAACGAGTACCCACGGCCACCGACACCTCGCCGTGCAACAACCGCAGGTAGTTCCGGTAGCGTGGCGTCGGGCCGTCTTCGGCAGTCAGCCTCACGTACTGATCGGCGCCGAGGATGCGCTCGAGTTCGGCTTCCAGCCGGGCCAGATCCTTCGCATCAGGAACCACGACGACGGCGCCGCGGCCGCTCTGCCGCACGCACGCCACAGCGTGGGCTACTTGGGCTGCCCACGAAGCAGGGCCGTAGGACTTGTGGCTGGCCAACACGGCACGCGGGGCGGCACCGGCCGCCAGCTGGGCCAGAAAGTTGCTGGCGCCGTCATAACCGGCGAAGGCTTGCTCCGCCTCAGCCGTAGCTGCGAGATCAGCGGTGGAAGCCGGAGGGCCAGCGGCATCGGTGGCGGCGGTGGAAGCCGGAGGGCCAGCGGCATCGGTGGCGGCGGTGGTAGCCGGAGGGGCGGCGGCATCGGTGGCGGCGGTGGTAGCCGGAGGGCCGGCGACGATGGTAGCTGCGTGAATATCCGCAGCCGGCTTGCCCTCCGCTGCCGCGGGGCCCGTCTCCCGGGCGGCGAATTCCTTGTCCACTTTGGCTACACGGGGCGGGATAGCGGCGCGCACTACGTCGCTGACATTCCCGGCGTAGCGCTCGGCCACCGACGTCGCGAGCCGGAGCAGCTCCTCGGTCAGCACCGGCTGCGCGGACACCACCTTGGCCAACGGGGCCAGTTTGACGCCTTCCGGAGCCTCGGACGTCCGGCGGGTGATGAAGCCGCTCATCTCCTGGCCGCCGAAACGAGCCTTGACCCGCGCTCCGGGCACAGCCTCGGCGTCGAGAGTCTCCGGCACCAGGTAATCGAAAATGCGGTCGAGGTGCGGCAACGACGTTTCGATCAGCACCCGCGCCACCGGGTCGGTGGCGGCCGCCGGCGAGGTGCCGGGTGCCTTCTTGGGAGCACCGAAGCCCTGCAGCAGGCTCAGCTGATGCGGATCAGAGCCCATCAGGCTCAGGCGTTGAAGTAGCTGCGCAGTGCGTCGGCCCGGTCGGTCCGCTCCCAGGTGAAGTCGGCATGTTCACGGCCGAAGTGTCCGTGGGCTGCGGTCTGCTTGTAGATGGGCCGCTTGAGCTGCAGGTCACTGATGATGCCCAGCGGGCGCAGGTCGAACACCTCGTTGATGGCCTCTCCGATTCGCGCGGGGTCGACGGTCTCGGTCCCGAAGGTCTCCACGTAGATGCCCACCGGCCTGGCCATGCCGATGGCATAGGCGATCTGGATCTCGGCCCGACGGGCCAGTCCTGCGGCCACCACGTTCTTCGCTACCCAGCGCATGGCGTAGGCTGCCGAACGGTCGACCTTGGACGGGTCTTTGCCGGAGAAGGCGCCGCCGCCGTGACGGGCCATGCCCCCGTAGGTGTCCACGATGATCTTGCGTCCGGTCAGTCCGGCGTCGCCCACCGGGCCGCCGATCACGAAGTCGCCGCCCGGGTTAAGGATGTAGCGCACGTCGGTAGCGTCCAGCGAGCTCGATGCCAGCACCGGCTCAATGACGTGGGAGGCCAGGTCCGCCCGCAGGTGGTCCAGATCGACACCGGCTTCATGCTGGCTGGAAATGACAACGGAGTTGACGGACACCGGCTTGTCGCCGTCGTAACCGACGGTCACCTGCGTCTTGCCGTCCGGGCGCAGGTACGGCAGGGTTCCGCTCTTGCGAACCTCGGTCAAGCGTTCGGACAGCCGGTGCGCCAGCCAGATCGGCGCCGGCATCAAGACGTCGGTCTCGTCGCTGGCGTAGCCGAACATGATGCCTTGGTCGCCGGCGCCTTGCGCGTCCCGCTCGTCCAGCCCGGTCCCCTCGCGGGTTTCGAATGAGTTGAAAACTCCGGAGGCGATCTCGGGTGACTGCTGGCCGATGGATACGGAAACGCCGCAGCGGGCGCCGTCGAACCCCTTGTCGGAGGAGTTGTAGCCAATGTCCAGGATGGTGTCCCGGACAATCTGCGGAATTTCCACGTAGCCCTGGGTGGTGACCTCGCCGGCCACATGGACCAGGCCGGTCGTTGTCAGCGTCTCTACGGCTACCCGCGACTCGGGATCCTCGCGCAGCAGGGCGTCGAGGATGGCGTCGGAAATCTGGTCACAGATCTTGTCCGGATGGCCTTCGGTCACGGACTCGGACGTGAAGAGCCGCAGATTGCTGTCAGAAGAAGTCACAGACATACCTTACTTGCTGGCGAGGACCGCCACGGAACTGTTGACACGGCCGCAGGACGGCGGTCATGGGGCGAAACACTGGTACTTGAAGGGGCCGCTGAAAGACGGCCCGTGCTGCCTGGGGCGCAGCCGGGCAGCGGCCGGAAAGGCGCAACCGGGCCGACGCTGCAGGAAAGGCGGAACCGAGCCGACGCTGCCGGAAACGGCAACAACGGCTCAGCCGGAGAGTTCGGCGGTGATGCGCTCGATGAGCGCGGCTGCGGCACTGTCTTTGCTGCCGCGGTGGGTCTGCGGTTCAACCCCGCTGCGCGCCAGCACGGTGATTTCCGTGTCGTCCTGGCCGAACACCAGGTCGCGGCCCACGCGGTTGAGTACCAGCAGGTCACAGCCTTTTCGTTCGAGCTTGCTGCGCGCGTAGTCGATCACGTCGCCGCGGTCGTCGCCGGTTTCGGCTGCGAAACCGACAATCAGCGGCCAATCGCCGGAGCCGCGCTGCTGCACGACCTCCACCAGGATGTCCGGGTTCCGGACCAGTGTGATCACCGGGTCCTCGGCGTCGTCGCGCTTTTTGATTTTGGTGGCGGTCACCTGTGCAGGGCGGAAATCAGCCACGGCTGCTGCCATGATCACGACGTCGGAGCGCGCCGCCGCTTCCAGCGTTGCCTCCCGCAATTCCAGGGCAGTTTCGACCGAGCTGGACTTGATCCCGTCGGGCAGGTCCACCTCAAGGTGGGCGGCAATCAGTTCGACCTCTGCGCCCGCGGCTGCAGCGGCACGGGCCAGTGCCACGCCCTGCTTGCCGGAGGATCGGTTGCCCAGAAAACGGACAGGGTCCAGCGGTTCGCGGGTGCCGCCGGCGGTGATGAGGACACGCTTGCCGGCCAAGGGCCCGGGTTCCGAAGCGGCGGGCCGGGGGGCGGAGGTATCGCCCGCGTCGAAGCGCGCCTGCGCCGTCGTGCGGGACACCAGGGTTCCATCGGCGAGGCCCGCGGTGATGAAGTCGTAGATGTCCGCCGGTTCGGGCAGGCGGCCGGGGCCGGTGTCCTTGCCTGTCAGGCGGCCAACGGCCGGGTCCATCACGGTGGTTCCGCGGTTGCGAAGGGTGGCCACGTTGGCCGCGGTGGCCGGGTGCTCCCACATTTCGGTGTGCATGGCCGGTACGAAGACCACCGGCGCGGTGGCCACCAGCAAGGTGTTGGTCAGCAGATCGCCGGCCAGGCCGGTTGCGGCGCGCGCCAGCAGGTCCGCCGTAGCCGGGCAGACCACCACCAGATCGGCCTCCTGGCCGAGCCGGACGTGGTTGACCGACTCGACGTCGTCGAACACGCTGTTGCTCACCGGGTTGCCGGAAAGGGCCTCCCAGGTGGCACGGCCGACGAACTTTTCGGCGGCCTCGGTCGGGATGACCCTGACCTCGTGGCCGGCTTCCTTAAACAACCGAAGCAGGGATGCCGATTTGTAGGCGGCGATGCCGCCGCCTACGCCCAAAATGATCCGCATGCCTGCCCCGGTACTAGACGCTGGTTACTCTGCGGCCTTTTCGAGGGGCTTGCTCACCAGCAGGCCCTCGTTGATCTCGCGCAGCGCGATGGACAGCGGCTTCTCGTTCAGCTTGGTGTCCACCAGCGGGCCGACGTACTCAAACAGGCCTTCGTGCAGCTGCGAGTAGTAAGCGTTGATCTGGCGGGCACGCTTGGCACCGTAAATCACCAGCGCGTACTTCGAATCCGTAGCTTCCAGCAGGGAGTCGATCGGCGGGTTGATGATGCCTTCGAGGTTGGTCGACACAAAATCTCCAATGGGTTCCGGAACGTTTCTTCCCACCTGCTCAGCGCGGGTGCGGAAGGAGTCCCATCAATGAAACGAGCTCGTCTGCCGCCCGCTTGACATCGTCGTTGACGACGGTGAAATCGAACTCGGGCTCGGCAGCAAGTTCCAGTTTAGCGGTTTCCAGCCTGCGCTGCTGTTCTTCGGGTGTTTCTGTGCCGCGGCCCACTAGCCGGCGGACCATTTCCTCCCAGCTGGGCGGGGCCAGGAACACGAAAGTGGCCTCCGGCATGGACTTCTTGACCTGCCGGGCGCCCTGCAGGTCGATCTCCAACAGCACTGATTTGCCGTCGGCCATGGCGTCCTCCACGGTGCGCCGCAACGTGCCGTAGCGGTTCCGCCCGTGCACCAGGGCCCATTCCAGCATGTCGCCGGCCGCAACCAGCCGGTCGAACTCTTCGGCGCCGACGAAGAAGTAGTGCACTCCGTCCTGCTCCCCGGGCCGCGGCTCCCGGGTGGTGGCGGAGACTGAGAGCCAGACGTCCGGGTAGTTGTCGCGGATATAGGTGGAAACGGTGCCCTTGCCGACGGCGGTCGGTCCGGCGAGAACGGTCAGGCGGGGTTTGTCGGACATATCTTCCATCTGTTACTGGGATTCAAGGTGTTTGATCAGGGCACGCCGCTGGTGGATGCCGAGGCCGCGCAACCGGCGGCTGGCCGCAATGCCGACCGTCTCCATGATGGCAGCTGCCCGGACGTGCCCGATGCCGGGCAACGATTCCAGCAGCTCGGACACCCGCAGGCGGCCGATCGCTTCCATCGAAGCGGCTGCTTCGATCACCTCGGCAATGGTCATGGCGCCGGACTTCACCTTGGCTTTGATTTCCGCCCGTTCAGCCCGTGCGGCCGTTGCCTTCAGCCGGGCGGCCGTGCGTTCGCTCTCCGTCAGCGGTCGAAGACCCACAGCTCCTCCAGACAATCCGGCCCTTCGGACACGCTGGCCCGGCGGGCGCATTGGGCATGATCTGAACTTACCAGAACCGCGCCGCTCCGGCTCAGGGCCGCCGGCAGCACGGCCGGCCGGGCC
>NZ_JBNHHB010000128.1:0-14882 GCF_059091905.1 Arthrobacter sp. Dra40 | reverse complement strand
CGCCGTAGGCGATGCCGAGCATCATGGCCGCGGCGAACTTGGCGTCCACCGCGTCACGGTCGATGTTGCGGATCAACTGCAGGATGGAGACGCCGATCGGCACCATGATCACGGCCGTCGCGGTGTTGGACACCCAGGCCGAGATCATGGCCGAGGCGACCATCAGACCGAGGACGATCTGCGCGGGGCGGGTTCCGACGGCTCGGATGGTCAGGAGCGCAATGCGCCGGTGCAAATTGCTCTTCTCCGTGGCCAGGCCCAGGATCACTCCGCCCATCACCAGGAAGACCACCGGGTTGGCGTAGGGCGCGGCGACATTGGCCATGCTGTCCATCCCGAACAGCGGGAAGAGGACCAGTGGCAGCAGCGAAGTCACCGGGATGGGGGCGGCTTCGGTCATCCACCAGATCGCCATCCAGAGCGCACAGCCCGCGACGGCGCGGCCTTCGAACGCCAGCGACTCGGGCAGGATTAAGAAAAGGGCCAGCCCGGCCAGCGGTCCGGCGAGCAGCGCTACGAGCTTCCTGCCGGTGCGGGTCTCGGGGGCTGTGGTCTGTTCAGCGTCGCCGCCGGGGCGCGCTTCGGCCGCCTCGGGGCGGTTCTGGGTTTCCTGTGACATGGATCGTCCTTGGTTGTGCGACGGGGACCACACAACCGTAGTCACGTGACTTGGCGAACAGAAGTACTTATTTGGGCCGCATTGATACTTCCGGAGTCATAGTCCGCTAGCAGCCTTGTGTTGCCGCGGCCACGAAGGGGTATGACGGGCGGCACTACGTCAGGGGTGGGATTGATATGCAGTATGTATCAGCGGCGGGAAACTGAGTATTTTACGTGCCTAATTCGCGGGCTTAAAGTAGGTCAGAAGCCAGCGACGAGGCTGCGCCCGGAACGGACAGGAGGCCCGGCATGGAAACCCGCCAGCTGCGATACTTCGTGGCCGTGGCCGAGGAACGCCATTTCGGCCGTGCCGCGCTTCGCCTGCACATGGCCCAGCCGCCGCTCTCGCACCAGATCAAACAGCTCGAGGAGCAGTTGGGCACCCAGTTGCTGGTCCGCACCACCCGCAAGGTGGAGTTGACGCCGGCGGGGGAGCTGCTGCTGGTCCGGGCCCGAGGGTTGTTGGCCGAGATCGACCAGTTGGGGCAGGACGTGAAGCTGGTGGGCCAGGGGGCCAGCGGCGTGCTCCGGGTCGGCGTGGTTGGTTCGGCCACGTACCGGTTGATGCCGCGCATTGTCGAGACGGCCGGAAGGCGGCTGCCGGGACTGAAGCTCCATGTGCTGGGTGAAATGCTCACTCCTGCCTTGGAAGAGGCGCTGGAGGAGAACCGCATCGACGTCGCCGTGCTGCGTCCGCCGGTGCGGTCCGGAGAGCTCGAGCTGAGGTTCTTGGAGCAGGACGAACTCGTCGTTGCGCTTCCGGAAGACCATTCCTTGGCGTCACATGGTTCGCTGGAGCTGGCAGATCTGGCCGGGGAGAAGTTCGTTTCCTATCCGCGGAGCTCGGCGGTGTGCGGAATCTTCATGGATGCCTGCCGACGGGTCGGTTTCCGCCCCCGGATTGTGCAGGAAGCCAGCGAGACATCCACCCTGCTGGCCTTCGTCGCCTCGGGTATGGGGTTGGCGCTCGTGCCGATGACGCGCCGGGTGTTTGCCCTGCAGGGCACGGTGCTGCGCCCGCTGCGCGACGCCCCGGCGGTGGATTTGGCGCTGGCATGGCGGCGCGGAAGCGATTCCCCGCTGATCAAGAACTTTGTAGACCTGTTCGAAACATCCACCGTCCCGGAAGGAACCGCACGTGAAGATTGAGCGGATTGAAGCCATTCCCTACGCCATTCCCTACACGCACCCGCTGAAGTTCGCCAGCGGCGAGGTGACGACCGCGGACCACGTGCTCCTGCGCGTCCACACGGACACCGGGCTGGTGGGAGTCGCGGATGCGCCGCCCCGCCCGTACACCTACGGCGAGACCCAGGCCTCGATCGTGGCCATCGTGGAACAGGTCTTCGCACCGCAGGTGACCGGCTTGGACGTGCTGGACCGCGGCAAGATCCATGCAGTGCTGAACCGCACCATCCACAACCAAGTGGCCAAGGGGGCGCTGGACATCGCCCTCTGGGACCTGATGGGCAAGGCCATGGAGACCCCGGTGCACAAGCTGCTCGGCGGCTACACGGACCACATGCGCGTCAGTCACATGCTGGGCTTCCGTCCGGCGCAGGAGCTGCTGGACGAGGCGCTGCGGTTCGGCGAGGAGTACGGGATCACCACGTTCAAGCTGAAGGTAGGACGCCGGCCGCTGGGCCTGGACATTGAGGCGTGCCATGTGCTCCGGGAAGGGCTGGGCGAGGACGTCGACATCTATCTGGATGCCAACCGCGGCTGGACCGCGAATGAAGCCCTCGAAGTCCTGCGCCGCACCGAAGGCCTCGGCCTGAGCCTGTTGGAGGAGCCGTGCGACGCGAAGGAAGCCATGAGCCGGCGCCGGCTGGTGGAAAAATCACCCATCCCGGTGGTGGGAGATGAATCCGTCCCCACCGCCGGGGACGTCTCCCGCGAGCTGCTTTCCGGGGGCTGTAACGCAATCTGCATCAAGACCGCCCGCAGTGGGTTCACCGAGGCACAGCAGATCCTGGGCCTGTGCACCGGGCTGGGCGTGGACGTCACCATGGGCAACCAGATCGACACCCAGATCGGCTCCTTGGCCACGGTCACTTTCGGTGCCGCCCACGAGGCCACCAGCCGGCGCGCCGGCGAGCTGTCCAACTTCCTGGACATGGCCGACGACCTGCTGGCCGAGCCCATCCGGATTGAAAACGGAACCATTTCCGTCCGCGACGTGCCCGGCGTCGGCGCTGCCATCGACGAGGGCAAACTCGCCAAGTACCGCCTGTCCTGACCCCCTCACCAAACACCCAGGAGAATTCACACATGCTGTTCCTCGCCCGAATGGAAGTCCAGTTCCCCGCACACCTGTCCGCGGAGGAGATCACCCGGCTTCAGGGACTGGAGAAAGAGTACTCGCAAGCCCTGCAGCGGGACGGCCGGTTTGCCGGCATCTGGCGCGTCGTCGGGGAGTACGCCAACTACTCACTGTTCGACGTCGCCTCGAACGACGAGCTGCACGAAATCCTCAGCGGTTTCCCGATGTACCCCTACATGAAGATCAAGGTCACACCGCTGGCCAAGCACCCCAACTCGATTAAGTGACCGCCGAAAGATTCATATTAAACCGGTCCCAATGACGGTTCAAGAGGTATTTCCCTCGACGATGCCCCGGGCCTAGATTGAGACCCATATCACCGCCGGCTTTCCCGCCGACACCCCCTCATCCACCACCACTCCACGAAGGAGCGCCATGTCCATCGAATCCACCGCCAGCGCCGCAGCCTCTGGAAGCGCCGCCACCGACCGTTTCCGCCAGTCGGGCAAAACCGGCGCGGTCCACGCCAGCCAGGAGCGGGTGAACCTGCTGGCCAGCAAGCTGGTCAATGCCGTCAACAACATCGTGCTCGAAGAGCGCGTGACCTATGACGAGTACAACGCCTTCAAGGCGTGGCTGATCAAGGTGGGCGAGGACGGCGAATGGCCGCTGTTCCTCGACGTCTGGGTCGAGCACTCCGTGGAGGACGTAGCCACCAGCCACCGCCATGGCAACAAGGGTTCCATCGAGGGGCCCTACTACATCCCCGACGCTCCGGAGCAGAAGTCGCCGGCGAAGATCAGCATGCGCCCGGATGAAAAGGGCACCCCGCTGCTCTTCCAGGGCCAGGTCCGCTCCACGGACGGCTCCCCGCTGCCGAACGCCAAGATCGAACTGTGGCACGCCGACGAAGAGGGCTACTACTCCCAGTTCGCCCCGGGCATTCCGGAGTGGAACCTGCGCGGGGCCTTCATCGCCGATGAGCAGGGCAACTTCCACATCGACACCATGCAGCCGGCGCCGTACCAGATCCCAACCGACGGCGCCTGCGGCCAACTGATCGCCGCCGCCGGCTGGCATGCCTGGCGCCCGGCGCACCTGCACCTGAAGGTCTCCGCACCCGGCTACGAACTGCTGACCGCCCAGCTGTACTTCCCGGGCGACCCGCACAACGAGGACGACATCGCCACCGCGGTCAAGCCGGAACTGATGCTTGACATCCAGCCGGCCGAATCCGGCACCGGTGTGCAGACCACCTACGACTTCGTCCTGGACCCCGCGTCCTAGCCGGCCGTCCCGACGCCAGGAGGACCCATGTCGCCGCACTCTGCCCTGCCCGCCATTGATGCCCAGGGGCTGATGGAAGCCTTCGCCGGCTGGGGCAGCGCGGCTACAGTCGTCACGGTGAACGGCGGAGACGGTGCGCCCTGCGGCGTCGGGGCCAGCGCTGCCGGCCCCGTGTCGCAGGATCCGCCGCTGATCCAAGTCACTCTGTGGCGCAGCCCGACGGCGCGGCGCGTGCTGGGCAATTCCACGTTCGCGGTCAACGTGCTCTCGCAAGACCAGTCGGACAGTGCGCGCCGTATTGCCCTCGGGTCGGCTTCCGGCCTCGAATGGCGGAACGACGGCGGTGTGCCCGTCCTGAGCGGCAACGCCGCGACGATCGTGTGCGCACCGTGGAACGTGTACGACGGCGGCGACCACGTTCTCCTCGTGGGCGAAGTATTGAGATACGACCTGGGCGCTGCCCGGCCGCTGGCGCTGGGGGAGGGCCTGCTGTCCGGTGCGGACGAAAACGGCCAGCAGCCGGAGCCGGTGCTGTGGTCGTGGGGCCGGTCCGGGCTGTGATTCTCCTGCTGCCCCAGGTGTGAAGGCGTCCTGGCAGGGGTAAACAACGGTGGGCCGGCTCCAAGAGCCGGCCCACCGCCGTCGTTATGGGGAGTGGCGAGGTCTAGAGCTGCGTGCCCGTGGGGCCGCTGTCGCTCACTTCGCCGCGCCAGGCGCCCGTTTGGGTGCCGCGGGTTTCAAGGAACTCCTTGAACTTCTTCATGTCCGACTTCACTTGCTTGTCGTCGAGGTTCAGGGCCGCGCCGGCCTTCTCGGTGAAGGTTTCCGGGTCCCACTCGAAGCGGACGGACACCTTGGTGCTCTCGGCCCCGAGCTGGCTGAACGTGACGACGCCGGCGTGCGACTTGCCGTCGACGCTGCGCCAGGCGATGCGCTGGTCCGGCTGCTGCTCCACGATCTCGGTATCGAACTCGCGCTCCACGCCGCCGATCTTGGTCTTCCAGTGGTTGGTGGTGTCGGTCAGCTGGGTCACCGACTCCACGCCGGACATGAAGTTGGGAAAGGATTCGAACTGCGTCCACTGGTCGTACGCGGTACGGACCGGAACGGCTACATCAATGGTTTCTTCCACGGTCTGCATTCATTGCCTCCTTTGGAATCGGGCCGGCCCCGCCATTGCGGGTCCGTGACGGCCTCACGCCCACGGTACACAAAAGACAGCTTGCTGACTAATTCCGGCGGTGCGTAGGGTGGCTGACGGGGGCATCACCAGAACCGATCGAAGGAGTGGAACATGCGCGCTGTAGTGTTCGAGGAATTCAAGACGTTCCCCACGATCAAGGACGTAGAACGGCCGAAGCCACGGGCCGGTGAGGTGCTGCTGAAGGTGGCCGGCGCCGGCGCCTGCCACTCCGATGTAGCGATTTACAACGACTTCGAAGCCGGCGGGCCGGGTGCAGTGCCGCCGCCCTTCACGCTGGGGCATGAAAATTCCGGCTGGGTGGAGGAGCTTGGCGAAGGCGTCGAGGGTTTCAACGTCGGAGACGCCTACCTGGTCTACGGGCCGATCGGCTGCGGGCATTGCAAGGCCTGTTCGCGCGGCCAGGACACCTACTGCGAGAACGCTGCCAAGATGCCGTACCTCGGCGTCGGTCTGGGGCGCGACGGCGGGATGGCCGAGTATGTGAGCGTGCCGGCGAGGAACCTGGTTCCCTTGGGCGACGCCGACCCGGTGGCCGCGGCCCCACTGGCCGATGCGGCCTTGACCCCGTACCACGCGATCAAGCAGGCGCTGCCGCATCTGGCCGGCGGCGGCAAGTATGCGCTGGTGATCGGGCTCGGCGGCCTGGGACAGATCGCCGTCCAGATCCTGAAGGCGCTGACCGGCGCCACGGTGATTGCCACGGACATGAAGAAAGATGCAATGCGCAAGGCCGAAGAGGCCGGCGCGGTGACCGTGCCCGGCGGCGAGGGGCAGGCGGAGCGGATCCGGGAGATCACCGGCGGCCGCGGCGTGGATGCTGCCTTCGACTTTGTGGGCGTCGGCCCGACCGTCAAGACCGCTGCCGCCGCGATGGCCCGGCTGTCCCGGCTGACGGTCGTGGGGATCGCCGGCGGCACCCTCGAATGGAGCTTCTTCACCAACCCGTACGAGTCCGTCGTGACCAACACCTACTGGGGCACCATCGAGGACCTGCACGAAGTGGTGGACATGTACAAGGCGGGCCAGATTGTGCCGGAGGTCCACCGCTTCAGCATGGACGAGGCACTGGACGCCTACCGCAAGCTGCAGGCCGGTGAAATCTCCGGCCGCGCCGTAGTGGTCCCGCACGGCAGCTAGCCACATAAAAGGCCCGACGGCGGTGGGTCGGCTGCGACGGTCGGCCCGCCGTCGGCGGGCTGTAGAGGCCGTGCACGACCTCTTCTAGGAGCGTCCATGACTAGGATCCCCACGCGTGGCGCTTTCCCCGCGCCGGACGGCATCCGTTAGTACACGCCTCCGTCCACTACTAGTGCTTGGCCGGTCATGTAGGAGGAGCCGTCCGAGGCGAGGTACACCACGATGGGCGCGATTTCCTCCGGTGTTCCCTGGCGGCCCATGGGTACGACCTGTTTGACGATGCGTTCCTGCTCCTCCGCCCCACCCATGAACTCGATTGCTGGCCGGTTAAATGGAGTGTCGATCCATCCAGGACAAACGCTGTTGACCCTGATCCGGTAAGGCGCGAGCTCCGGGGCCAATGCCTTGGTGAAAGCCACTATGGCGCCTTTGGATGCAGCATATGCAGTGAGGCCAGCACCTCCCTTTACTGCGGCCAGCGATGCCATGTTGATGATGGACCCGCCTCCCTGTTCTCGAAGAACAGGCACGGCATGCTTAACTCCGAAGAAGCAGGAACGGGGGTTGACCGCCATGAGCAGGTCCCACTGATCCTGCTCGAACTCGCTGATCGCCCCCGAGCGCTGGGCCCCTGCATTGTTGAACAAGACGTCGAGGCCACCCAGCGTTTCTGCGCCTTGCTTGACCAGCGCCTCTACGTCGCTCTCTCGGGTTACGTCAGTGGGGACGAACTCTGCTGTGCCGCCCTGACCGCGAATTTCCTCGACCACACGCCAGCCGTTGTCCTCGTTGATATCGGCCACAACGACGGCCGCACCTTCTTGAGCAAACGCTCTGGCGGTGACGGCCCCGATGCCCGTTGCCGCCCCTGTGATGATCGCCTTTTTCCCCTGGAGCTGCATGTATTCCTCCTACGAGTTGAGGGCCGCGAGTGCGGCGGCTGCAACCTCGTCGTCCTGGTCAACGGTTCCTCCGGCAACTCCGACGCCACCTACGACTTCCCCCGCGATCTCCAAGGGCCGTCCCCCGCCGAAGGTAACGAGTGGGCGCTGGTGTGTGTGCTCTAGCCCGTAAAGGGGTTGACCTGGCTGCGTCAAGGGTCCGATGTCCTTCGTTGCCATCTTCATCGAACACGCTGTGTAGGCCTTCCCTGTCGAAATCTCGGTGCTAGCCAGGAGCGCTCCGTCCTGCCGCGCGAACGCGACCAATTCACGCCCGGAGTCGACGATAGCCACGCTGGAGGGGGACCCGATCTCCGTGGCCTTCTCAAGCGCCGCGTCCAGCGCCTGCCGTGCTTGCTCGTAACTCATTCCCATCGGTTTCTCCTTGTCATCGAATGAGATCACTGCCATGGGCCGCAGCCCGGGGACGAACGGATGACGTCTTACTCCTGGGGCAGTCCCGAGCGGACATTGGTCCGCTCACGTGAGACCAGGGCGCGGTCACGGTTCTTAAACCGCCCCACCGTCTCGCGGGTGAACAGCGCAATAATGATTGCCGAGATGACAGCCACGGCCACCAGGAAGTAGAGGCCGTAGAAGTATCCGGTTTCACTCTGGAACCCGCCTCCGAGTCCAATCAGCCATCCGAGCACGAGGGGGGAAACGCCTCCAATGTAAAGGAAGAACAGGAGAATCGAGTTCGCGGTCCCCATGGCACCAGGCTCTGCCGAGTCCGAGCCGAAGGCGTAAAGGACGGGGAAGATAGCATTCGTCGCAAGACCTGCGATGAGCTGCACCACAATCAAGACGGTCACGCTCACTGCCGAAAACCGCAGAAGATATAGGCCGATCGCCAGCCACACAAATGCAATGATGAGGCTCAGCTTTCGGCCGATGTAATCGGAGACAACACCCCAGAAGATTTGCCCGATACCGCCGGTGATCGTGAACACGGCACTGTAGGCGGCGGCTTCCGCGAAACTGAAACCGCCCACGAAAGCGATGTACTGCGGCAGCCAGAAGCTGATCCCGGTATAGATCATGATCCCGAACATCGATGCCAGCGCTGGAACCAAGATGTTTGGATTCGCCAGGCTTCGGCGCAGCGCACCGGTTTCGGCGTGCCGCTGCTCGGCGCCGGCACCACCGGCCAAAGGCTTTGTCAGCCCCGCGGCCTGGGTGTCGTCTTCGAACTTTTGGTAGCGCTTCGGAGAGCTATACCACCACCAGCCGATCCAGATGGGGATCATCGCCAGCGGAATAATGAGGAAGACATACCGCCAGTTCTCCGGCCCGAAGGTGGCCAGAATCGCTCCGGTGGCGATGGCGCCCAAACCGGTGCCCCAAGGGTACGCCGCATGCTGTATCCCGAGCGCCAAACCCCGTTTTTCCACGGGAAACCACTCGACCATCGACGTGACCTCGACCGCTTCGCCAGCACCGCCGAAGGCGTTTTTGATCGACTGGATCACGACAACGTGCCAGATAGTCTTAGACAGGGCGACGATGCCGGTGAGGATGGAGAACACGAAGTATCCGGCCGCGACGATCGCGTTGCGATACTTGCGTGCCCAGCCATGCCCGCCCCGGTCAAACCAGGCACCGGCAGGGATTGCCACCAATGCCACGGCCACCGTCACGATCGTACTGACGATGCCGGCCTCCTCGGGTGTCAGGTCGAACTCTTCCACCATTGGGGGCAGGACGTAATAGAAGATTTGCCGGGTATTGGCGTTCATCGCGTACACCAGCCACAGGAAAATGAGCGCCCCTACGGCGGTTGCCGGAACGCGGCCTCGGTTCTTGAGGGGTTCCTGCGCCGGCCCGGTGGCCGGCTGGTCCTTGTCTGCCATTTTGCCTTCTCCTCTCCGATCAGGCTGTCACCGTAGTGGTATTGACACCTTTGTCATTGCCTTGGACCTTTCGTCCCAGGAGGCCGCCAAGGCGGCCGAGGTGCACAGGTAGCTTCGGTCTGCGGCAAGTAGCGGGCCGCAAGGCTGCGCCGTCTGGGTTTGCAGTTCATGCCGGAACCAAAGCCAACGGGCGGACCGGGGATCCTGTCACGCCGACCATCTTGAGCGGAAGGCACATGAAGATGAATTCCTGATTGCCGGAGGCAGCGAGCTCCTCGAGCTGCAGGTTCTCGATGATGTAAATCCCGTTATGGACAATGAGGACGACGTGCCCGGGCAGGCTCCCGCGCTGAGGGTCCGGTTGCACGGCATCCCATGCAACGTTGTCAGCTCCCACGGCCTGCACCCGATGATCCGCGAGCCACTCGGACGCTTCAGCGGAAAGGCCGGCGCTTTGGAGATATGTATCCGGTTCGTTCCAAAGAGACCCGCTGCCTGTGCGGACGAGGACGACGTCGCTCGCGCTCACCCCAACGTGCTGCTCTGAGGCGGCGGCCTCCAGCTCATCCGCTCCAACGGTGGTGCCTGCCGGAAGCCGAGCCACTCCGCGATGCCGGGGGATGTCGATCAGCACGCCGCGCGCGATCATGGGAGCTATTGTCTCCACGCCAAGTTCCGTGAAACCGGTCGACGTCTGCGTCCTGGCGTCGGCCCGCTGGCCTCCGAACATTTGCATGTCGACCGCTTGGTGGCAGAGTGCATCGATATGTGTACCGGCGTGCTCTGCGGTGATGATCAATCCGGAGGCACTGGTCCTGGCTTCACCCAGCCCGGTTTCATGCCGTCGGTGGAGTGTGTAAATGAATCCGGGACGATGCGCTGCAAAGATCGGCGCACCGGCGTAACGAGGCTGTTCAAGGTCGTAGAACGTGGCCTGATTAAGCGTCGCCAGCAGCGAAGCCACTGAGGAAGCAGTCATTTCATCGCCCGCCCTGTGTCGGGTTCCGAGCTACGCAACCATGCCGGAAAATCGTTCACCAGACAGGACATGGGAGCCACCCATCATGTTTTCTCCGATAACTCGTCAGCAAGAAGCCCGCCACCCTGGCCCCAGCTCTCCGGATCGACCTCATCCAAGAGGACCACTACTCTTTCTCTCTTTGAGCCCAGAACATCTATGACGGCGTCGGTTATGGACTCAATGAGCCTGCGCTTGTCCTCCACGGACCGGCCCGCCCGCATATGGACCTGTACGACCGGCATCTTTCCAACCTTTCAACGATGAGGAACTTCGGCGCCCGCCTTCACGCCGGTCTCCGCCCGAAGATGATCAGCAGCCATGTATGCCAGCGCGTAAATCGTCAACGTGGGGTTATAGGCGCCATAGGTGGGGAACTGCCCGCCACCGAGAACGAAGAGGTTGGGCACGGTGTGGCATTGCCCGAAACGGTCCACAACTGAGCTGCCCGGATCGTCGCCCATCCGGTGGGTGCCTACTTCATGGGTGGACACATGGTAAGGCGGCGCGGTCGGTGCCTCCCACCACTCAAGCATTCCCATTTCACGTGCGATTTCACGCTTCTTGCCTTGCATGAAATGCACGTCCTGTTCGTCGCGCGACGTCCAGTCATGGGTGATCCGCAGCGTCGGCTGACCGAACGCATCCTTCACCTTCGGATCCAGGTCGCAGAAGAACTCTTCACGGGGGAACGTCGCGGTCTGGTGGTACATGCTGAAAGTACGCCGGTAATTATCCCGCATCCAGTCCTTGAACCCCTGCCCAAATTTCGGTGCCGAGTCCGGCATATTGCGGGTGGCTTCCACTGGCTGCACATCCCCGCCAAAGCCGATGATCGGGCTGCCCCAGACCGCACCGTCACCGGAGACGAGCTCTGAGGTGTAGTCATCGATCACGCTGGTCGCAACCGCCGGACCTGCAAACGGGTTGGTCCAGTCCGGAAGCGTGCCGGTAAACCAGCCGTAATTATGAGTCATGAAGTACTTGCCGACGACGCCATTTCCGTCGATGCCCGAAGCCAACAGCAGCCGAGCGTTCTCCAATGCGTATGCAGAGAGCACGACGTAGTCGGCGTCGATTTCGTGTTCCTCTTCCCGCACAAGATCGATATATCGGACACCGGAGGCCCGCCCGGTCGCATCCCGCTTTACCTCAAATACCCGCGAATACGGGCGGATCTCGAGATTGCCTGTTTCGAGAGCCTGCGGAAGGAGAGCGACCGCACTGCTGGACTTGGCGCCAACGTGGCAGGGGTAGTCCCGGCAGAATCCGCAGTACACGCAAGCGCTTCTTCCCTGATACTCCACCGAGTTCACTGCCGCCGGAGCAGGGAATGGGTGCAGGCCAAGCCGTTTCGCTGCCTCCGAGAATGGCCTGTCACCCGCCGTCATGCGCAGCGGCGGCATGGGATACTCACGCTTCCGCGGTGGTTCGAACGGGTTGCCACCCTCCTGAATTTCCCCGTTGAGGTTACCTGCCTTGCCCGCGACTCCGATCTCGTACTCGGCGCGCTCGTAATACGGTTCAAGCTCGTCGTACCCCATCGGCCAGTCAACAATGGCGGTGTCCGCGACAGCTTCTGCGCCTAAACGCTCGCTCAGCGTAGTCCGTAGGTGCAGCTCCGCATCGCGGAACCGCCACGCCCACGCGGCCCAGTGGATCGTTCCTCCGCCCACCCCGATGGAGGGAGGCACAAACAAAGGGCCGAGCGCTAGTGGTCCGACCGACCATGGCAAAACGCTCGCGGCACCCTCCCTGGTCGGCCGCCACGTGACGGGATCGCTGCCCATATTGGGGGAAATTTCCTGCCGGACAAAGTACCGGAGCTCGTCGTGCTTGACCTCAACATCTTCATTCACGTAGCGCGGTCCCTTATCAAGGGCAACAACACTCATGCCGGCCTGCGCCATCTCTTTTGCCATAACCCCACCGGCTGCGCCAAGGCCGACGATCACCATGTCCGCATGCTCAGCCATGATCCGGCTCTCCTTTACGCTGTTCTCGCTCATGCCGCAGGTCCTGAAGGGTTACGACAGGCAGTTCCGATGCGTCAAATCCGTATTCCATCTCGTCTTCGCCGTAGCCCCAATGGGCGCCAGGAAACCCCAGCAAACGCCATCCGACGGCGTTCCTGTTGCCCCCGTATACGGGATCTCCGAATGTCCCCTCAACGACGTGCTGCCTCACCACCGCGAAAAAATACGGCAGCAATCCAAAGTCGGGCCTCTCCGCCCCGTCGGATTCCGCGCGTTCGGCGCCCACTGCCCTATCCAGCTCACTCCCTGCAAGCTGTTCCAGGACGGAGTTCTGCTCGCCCTCGTCAAGCTCGACAAACGTCCGCCCCTGGCGCTGGACACAACTTTCATCAAGGGCAGCGAGGCCCGCACGGTACAACCGCTGCAGATTCCCGTAAGGTCCCGCCAGAGCCCGGTCAATATAGATAACCGCTCCCGCTTCCCGAGCCCCTGGATCTTCCTCCGATCCCGGTATTACCAGTCCTGCCAGCGCATCGAGGGTCTCCGCCTCATGCGTGTTGAGGAAGGTAACCGCGCCCCGAGATCCATCCTTCGCGTCCATAGAACGCCTCCTTCGGCGTCGCCCGCGTCAAATCGCGAGATGCGCCGATGCGGTGGTTGCCTCAGCGCCACCAGGGAAGACCCGGACGAAGGTTTGCGCCGCTTCAAACAAACATCCCTGCAACTGCGCACCTATCGTATGTCCAGAATTTTCCACCCCGTAATTACCCGGTGTCAACGGGAAAACATTGGCTCATTAGAGATGCCCGAAGTGGTGCGTCTGTCTGTGGGTGGTCTCCGCCGATTCGGCACGCTGCACTTCAGAGGTACTGCTTGGGCATATTGTCATCCTCCTCGGAAAGCAGTCCCTACAGAACTCTGGCCAGCTCAGAGCGGTCTGTGCGAGTCGGTGCCTGCCATCAGTCGTGCTCGGGCTGCTCGGGCGGGGGGTGGCCAGCGTAGTTGACCGCTTCCTGAATCAACCGGTTCAGGTGGTTATCGCTAATGGAATAAATGACTTTGCGCCCGTTCTTATTGGCATTGACAAGGCCGCTGAGGCGTAGCTTTGCCAAGTGCTGACTCACGATGGTTCGGGCGGATCCGGTCGCCGCAACCAACTCCGCGACACACGCAGGTCCGGCGGTCAGGACCAAAAGCAGGTGAAGCCGCGTGGGTTCTCCAAGCATCCGCAGCGTGTCAGCGGCACCCTGAAGCTGATGCCGGTTCGGTGCAATCGGGTGTCCGTGATTCGGTGCCCGCGCAGGGTCCATCATGGTGATTGCTTTCGTCAAGTCTAGGCGGCTGCCTCAATCCCTGAGAGACATACCTGCTCCTGATAATGCCATTATCTCAGCCACGGGCTTCGGTGGCGGCGCCGCCATGCGGCGCAGCAGTAGCGGCTTCGGGTTTTCAACGTCGAATGTGGCGCTTCGGAAAGATGGTTCACCTTCGCCAGTCCATCGAGCTGCTCGAATGTTTGGAGAGCATCATTTGACCAAGCCTAAATACTGTCAGGAAAAGACGCTGCAATCACTGTTTATGCCGCCGGCTCCGCCGCTGAATACTATCAGTATATGGAAGACGTCGTTTTCCAACATATGACCTGATGGCCTGAACTTATGTGGATCCTGCTGGTCACCAAGCGCTGGCCATATGTGAGACGCACCTCTGGTTGTGGAGAGACGCCCCACATCGCCCACCTATGGCCACGGCTCATTCTGCTAGGCAATGGTTGAATGGCTGATTCATCACCAGATTCGTCCAAGTATTGGGCTGCCGTTGTAGCCCTTCGAACATTCGAAGCAGCATGAATTGCAGTGAAAACGCTCGAAGATTTTATGAAGGAAGTATTGATGTCACTTCGCCGTCATCGCGACATAGGTGACCAAAAATCCGGTCACAACTACTCGCCTCTTATTATATATATTCATTCGGTTTTCATAAAATCGTGCTTTTGAAAAGAAAAAGGTGTCATAGGATGAAACAGATCAGTCACGCAAAATCAGACGAAAGAGCAATGCCTTCATGAGCGATTACACCTCCACGACCTTCACGCCCAATCCCTCACCATCGGCGGAAAACCCGCATCCGGGCTCGTACCCGAACCAGTACCAGCCCGAGCCGAAGTACAACCTGTTCTCGCTCATCTCGTTCATCAGCGCGTTCTTCCTGTCGGTGCCGGCGGTCGTCATGGGCCACATGGCCCTGTCGGAGATCAAGAAGACCGGCGAAAGGGGCAGGGGGCTCGCATTGGCGGGGCTGATCCTCGGCTATCTGGGTACGCTGGCGGGCTTGGCTCTTACTGTGTTGTTGATTGTGGTGGCTGTGGCGTCGCCCACTTCTGGTGTTTTGGACAGCAAAGCGCCTCGCGGCCTCCCCCAGACGGCACCGGCACCGACCGAGTCCAAGGATCTGCCTACCCCGACGGCGGAGGGAACCGTTTCGGCGCACTTCTGCGACGTAATGGCCAGCATGAATGCGTCGGAGCAGACGCCCGAGGACAT
>NZ_JBNHHB010000127.1:0-14948 GCF_059091905.1 Arthrobacter sp. Dra40 | reverse complement strand
CCTGGGCGCCGTAGCTGCGGCCGCGGAAGGTCCGGCCGTCTTCGAGCACCAGCAGCGCCGGTGCGGTTGCGGAGGTTGTTTCTGCGCTCACGATGTTTCCTAGTCTTCCTGTACGGCGGGTAGGTATGTCTGCAGCTGCACCAGCAGCGGTTGTTTATCGGCGGCCTGCCGGGTGCGGAAGGCGGTGTCGACGTCGCGCTCCCCCAGTTTCCACGTGATCACGGCGAGCCCTTCGGATTCCACGAACTTGCCCACCATGCCGCTCTCGGTGCGCACACCGGAGATGCTTGTTGCCGGGATGTAGAGGTCGGTGGAGCCGGGCCGCTCGATCAGCACGCCGTGCGGATAGGTCCGCAGCGCGGCCTTGGTCCGAACGCCCAGGCCGTGGACGGCCACGCGGTCCAGCCAGTCCCCCGCCGTCGTGGTCACTACGTACATGCCTTCGTAGTAGCCCGTGGGGTTGGCGGTGTCCGCCGGGATCTGCGGCAGCGGCGCGATGTCCTGCTGGCGCTTGAGCCGGTTCCGCCAGCCCACCGCCACCAGAACAAGAAGCACGACGGCGACGGCGAGCATCACCAGACCGGCTTGGATCTGGTTCATCTCAGCCCTCCTTCGCCGGGCGTGCGGGCGTGTTCAGGGCGCCGTCCAGCACGGTGGGGTGTCCGTTGAGGAAGGTGGCCACCACGCGGCCGGGCAGTTGCCGGCCGGCGAACGGCGAGTTCCGGCCCTTGGTGGCCATGGCCGACGGGTCCACCGTCCAGCGGGCCGCGGGGTCGACCAGTGTGATGTTGGCGGCCGCGCCGGCTGCCAGCGGCTGGCCCTGGCCGGCCAACCGGCCGATCCGCGCCGGCATGGCGGAGGTGATCCGGGCGAAGTCCGCCCAGCCGATCAGCCCGGATTCGATCATGGTGTGCTGCACCACGGACAACGCGGTTTCCAGGCCGGTCATGCCCATCGCCGCCTGCGCCCACTCGCACTCCTTCGCCTCGGAAGGGTGCGGAGCGTGGTCGGTGCCGATCACGTCGATGGTGCCGTCGGCCAGGCCGGCGCGCAGCGCCTGCACGTCCTCGTCGGTGCGCAGCGGCGGGTTGACCTTGTAGACCGGGTCGTAGCTGCGGACCAGTTCGTCGGTCAGCCACAGGTGGTGCGGCGTGACCTCGGCGGTGACCTTGATGCCGCGGGCCTTCGCCCAGCGGATGATCTCCACCGATCCGGCCGTCGAGACGTGGCAGACGTGCAGCCGCGAGTCCACGTGCTGGGCCAGCAGCACGTCGCGGGCGATGATGCTTTCCTCGGCCACGGCCGGCCAGCCGGTCATGCCCAGCACCGCCGAAACCGTGCCCTCATTCATCTGCGCGCCGTCGGTCAACCGCGGCTCCTGCGCGTGCTGGGCGATCACGCCGTCGAACGCCTTGACGTATTCCAGCGCGCGGCGCATCAGCACCGGATCCGAGACGCAGATGCCGTCGTCGGAGAACACCCGGACCCGGGCGCGGGAATCGGCCATCGCGCCCAGCTCGGCCAGCCGCTCGCCGGCCAGCCCCACGGTCACCGCGCCCACCGGGCGGACGTCGGCCCAGCCGGCGCTGCGGCCCAGCGTGTAGACCTGCTCGACGACGCCGGCGGTGTCGGCCACCGGCGACGAGTTAGCCATCGCGTGCACCGCGGTGAAGCCGCCCAGGGCCGCGGCGCGGGTGCCTGTCTCCACAGTCTCCGCGTCCTCGCGTCCCGGCTCCCGCAGGTGCGTGTGCAGGTCAACCATGCCGGGCAGCGCAATCAGCCCGTCTGCATCAATCACGACGGCGCCTGCCGCACTCAGCGCGCTGCCCACCTCGGCAATCTTTCCGTCGCGGACCAGCAGGTCGGCCCGGTCCCCGCCGGTCAGCGAGGCCCCTCGGATCAGGTAGCTGGCCTGGGAGTTGGACTCGGTGTTGGACACGGTGCTGGACTTGGTGCCGGGCGCGGTCACTTGGCCTCCTGGGCGGTCGGTGCGGGAGCGGCGGACGCTGTGCCGCCGGAGAGCAGAAGGTAGAGGGCGGCCATCCGCACGGCCACGCCGTTGCGGACCTGGTCCAGCACGGTGGACCGCGGGGAGTCGGCTGCGGCCGAGGAGATTTCCAGCCCGCGGTTCATCGGTCCGGGGTGCATGATGATGGTGCCGTCGCGGCCGGAGGCATCCAGCGCCGCCAGCCGGAGGTCGTTGAAGCCCCAGCGGCTGGAGTACTCCTGCGTGGACGGGAAGTAGGCGGCGTTCATCCGCTCGCCCTGCACGCGCAGCATCATCACGGCGTCCGTCCCGGCGGCCAGCGTGGCGTCCAGGTCGTAGCTGATGGTGCACGGCCAATCGCGGCTGCCCACCGGCAGCAGCGTGGGCGGCGCCACCATGGTGACCTCGGCGCCCAGCGTGCGCAGCAGCCAGAGGTTGGAGCGGGCCACCCGGGAGTGCAGGATGTCCCCCACAATGGCCACCTTCATGCCGGCCAGGTCCGTGCCGGTGGAGGTGGTGCCGTTGAGCTTGGCCCAGGTGCGCCGCAGCGTGAAGGCGTCCAGCAGCGCCTGGGTGGGGTGCTCGTGGGTGCCGTCGCCGGCGTTGACCACGGTGGCGTCGATCCAGCCGGAATTGGCCAGCCGCGCCGGTGCACCGGAGGCCCAGTGCCGGATGACGACGGCGTCGGCGCCCATCGCTTCCAGGGTCTGCGCGGTGTCCTTGAGCGATTCGCCCTTGGACACGGAGGATCCCTTGGCCGCGAAGTTAATCACGTCGGCCGAGAGCCGCTTGGCGGCGGCCTCAAAGGAGATCCGGGTGCGGGTGGAGTCCTCGAAGAAGAGGTTGACCACGGTCCGGCCGCGCAGCACGGGGAGCTTCTTGACCTCGCGCAGGGACACGGCGGACATTTCCTCGGCCGTATCCAGGATCTGCACCGCGTCCGACTTGGCCAGGTCCGCGGTGGATAGCAGGTGTTTCATGCGCTGAAGTCCTCGATAACTACCTCGTCGGCGGCCGGGCTGCCGTTATTCGTATCGATTTCGGCCAGCCGGACCCGGACCTTCTCCACCGAGGAAGTGGGCAGGTTCTTGCCCACATGGTCGGCCCGGATCGGGAGCTCGCGGTGCCCGCGGTCCACCAGGACGGCCAGCCGGACAATCCGCGGCCGGCCCAGGTCCACCAGCGCGTCCAGGGCCGCGCGGATGGTGCGGCCGGAGTAGAGCACGTCGTCGACCAGAACCACTACCTTGTCGTCGATCCCGGCTGCCGGCAGCTGGGTGGGCAACGGGGTACGCGTGGGGTGGCGGCGGAGGTCGTCGCGGAACATGGTCACGTCGAGCTGTCCGATGATGTCTTCGGCAGCAACGGAAGGATCGGCGGCGGCGATCTTGGCGGCCAGCCGGCGGGCCAGCGGATAACCGCGGCGCGGAATGCCCAGTAGGACCAGGTCTTGGGACCCCTTGTTCGCCTCGAGGATTTCGTGGGCGATACGGGTCAATGCGCGGTTGATGTCCGCTTCGGCAAGTACAACTCGCGACGATGCCGGCTCTTGCGCCGGTGAGTCCGTGTTCATCTTTTGCCGCCTCCTTCCCCGCCTCACTGGACGGAATTTAAAGGTTGCTTGCGCCCTCAAAATTACCACGCCGGGCTCCGCTCGCCTGCTTCGTGACGGCTGCACGACGGCGATCTGTGGCCGATGTGGGCAAACTCACCGAACGACCAGCCACCGGCGGCGGTTGCGCGGCGCGAGAGCCGTGCCGGACGCAAACGAGCGACGGCGGATGCCCGCAAAGCGGGCACCCGCCGTCGCCCGTGGGGATGGTGGCTGAACAGGCGCCTTAAGCCAGCAGCGTGGGCTTGAGCCGCTGCAACCGGCCCAACAGTCCGTTGACGAAGGACGGCGACTCGTCCGTTGACAGAGTCTTGGCCAGCTCCACGGCTTCGCTCACCGCGACACCGTCGGGCACGTCGTCGTTGTAGAGCAGTTCCCACGAGCCGACGCGCAGGATGATGCGGTCCACCGCGGGCATCCGGTCCAGCGTCCAGCCCTGGGCGTAGGTGGCCAGGAACTCGTCGATGGTGGGCTGCAGGGCGGCGACGCCCTCCACGATCTGCGCCGTGTAGGGATTGATCACCTGGTCGGTCTTGTCCCGTCCGGCCAGTGCCTCGGCAGCACTCACGCCGCGCTGCTCGGCTTCAAAAAGGACGTCGACGGCCCTGCGGCGGGCCTTGCCGCGGGCTGAAGTAGGGGCACTCACTAGTCGTTGACTCGTCCCAGGTAGTCGCCGGTGCGGGTGTCGACCTTCACCTTGGTGCCGGTCTCCAGGAACAGCGGAACCTGGATCTGGTAGCCGGTCTCCACGGTGGCGGGCTTGGTGCCGCCGGTGGAGCGGTCGCCCTGCAGTCCGGGCTCGGTGTAGGTGATCTCCATGACCACGGAGGCCGGCAGCTCAATGTAGAGCGGCGTGCCGTCGTGCATGGCGATGTTGACCTTGATGTTTTCCAGCAGGAAGTTCTCGTCCTCGCCGACTACCGGACCGGGAACGGTGACCTGGTCGTAGTCCTGCACGTCCATGAAGACGAAGTCGTCGCCGTCCTTGTACAGGTAGGTGTAATCGCGGCGGTCCACCGTGGCGGTTTCGATCTTCAGGCCGGCGTTGAACGTCTTGTCCTGGATCTTGCCGCTGACGACATTCTTGATCTTGGTGCGCACGAACGCGCCGCCCTTGCCCGGCTTCACGTGCTGGAACTCAATGACGTTCCACAGCTGGCCGTCCAGTTTCAGCACGGTGCCGTTCTTGATGTCGTTGGTTGTGGCCACAGTTTCACTTTCGTCGATGATGGCGGGCCGCCGGCGGAAGGTCCGCCCGGCCCGGAGCGAAGTCCAGCAGACATTCTACCTGCTGGCGGGTTGCCTGCTCGAAGCCGGCGGGCTTCCTTGGATCTGTCCCGCCGGAGCCCGCGGGTTTGAGACGTTTGGTGGAGCCGGCGGGTTCTGGTGGGAATGCCGGCGGCGGGACATGTTCTTCTGGGGAGGGTATGCCTGTCCGGCACAGGGTTAATCTGCGAGGGCACGGCCGATGGCCCTTGCTCTCGGCCCAAGCTGTCCACTTTCTGCAGGAATTGTCCAACTCTTGGCGGCGCCCAAGCCCCTGACCTGCGGAAACATTCGGCGCCCTCCCAAAACGTGGACAGCACCGGCGCCGAGGCGCCCCGGTGCCGCCCGGCGACCGCCGCGACGCGGCGGAGTGCTACTCGGCGATTTCCTGGTAGGCGGCGAACAGCAGCGAGGTGTCCGGGACGTCGAGGATGCCGGGCTTGGCCAATCCGTCCAACACCACGAACCGGAGCAGGTCGCCGCGGGCCTTCTTGTCCCGCTTCATTCCGTCCAGCAGGGCGGCCCAGCGGTCGCGGCGGTACGTGACGGGAAGCCCGAGGGACGTCAGGATCGCCTGGTGGCGGTCGGCGGTGGCGTCGTCCAGCCGGCCGACCATCCGGGACAGCTCGGCGGCGAAGGCCAGACCGATCGAAACGGCGGCGCCGTGGCGCATCTGGTAACGCTCGGCCAGCTCAATCGCGTGACCGAGCGTGTGCCCGTAGTTGAGGAACTCGCGGCGTCCGGACTCGCGCAAGTCGGCGGAAACCACCTCGGCCTTGACCCGGATGGAACGCTCGATGATCTCCCGCAGCTGGGCAGTACCGGCGGTGCTGGCCGCTTTCGGATTGGCCTCGATCAGGTCCAGGATGACCGGATCGGCGATGAAGCCGCACTTGACCGCCTCGGCCATGCCGGTGATCAGCTCGTTCGGCGGCAGCGTCTGCAGCGCGTCCAGGTCGGCCAGCACGGCGGCCGGCGGATGGAACGCGCCCACCAGGTTCTTGCCCTCGGCGGTGTTGATGCCGGTCTTGCCGCCGACTGCGGCATCCACCATGCCCAGCAGGCTGGTGGGGATGTGCACCACCTTGACGCCGCGCAGCCAGGTCGCGGCCACGAAGCCGGCCACATCGGTGACCGCCCCGCCGCCCACCGCCACGATGGCGTCCGAGCGGGTGAAGTCGTTCTTGCCCAGCACCTCCCAGCAGAACGAGGCCACCTGGATGTGCTTGCCCTCCTCCGCGTCCGGGATCTCGGCGGTCAGCGCCTCCATCCCGTTCGAGGCCAGGTCCTCGCGCACGGCGTCGCCGGTGGCACGCAGTGCCCGCGGATGAATCACCAGCACCTTGCGGACGCGCTCCCCCAGCACCTGCGGCAGCCGGCCCAACAGCGCATGGCCGACGACGACGTCGTACGCCTCTTGGGGGGTATTCCCGGTGACGGGGATGACGGTGGCCTCGGGGGTGTTGCTCACGGTTCGTGCCTTTCCTCAAGCAGTTGTCTCAGTTCGGCCAGCAGCTGCTGCTGGCTTTTGCCGCGGGTGTCCAGCACCAGGTCGGCCAGCCGCTCGTACACCGGCCGGCGCTGCCGGAGGGTCTCGGTCCAGCGGCCCACGGGATCACCGGCGAGCAGTGGCCGTCCGGTGTCCTTGATGATGCGCGGCCGCACCGTGTCCACATCGATGTCCAGGAAGACCACGGTGCAGTTGGCCAGCAGCTGCTGCGTGCCGGTGTCCAGGATGGCGCCGCCGCCCAGCGAGACCACGGCGGGCGGTTTGCCTTCGCTGAGCAGCGCCGCCACTTCGCGGGCCTCGAGTTCGCGGAAGGCATGCTCGCCCAGCGAGGTGAAGATCGCAGGAATCGGCCCGTGCCGTTCCACCAGCCGCTTGTCGCTGTCGGCGAAAGCGAGGCCGTGCCGATTGGCAAACTGGCTGCCCAGCGTCGATTTGCCCGACGCCATCGGTCCAATCAGCACCAGGTGGCGCCGCAGCCGCATCGGTTCCCCGGATGCCACTACTGGCCGATCGAATCCAGCGACTCCGGGATGGCCGCCAGATAGGACTGCAGGTTGCGTGCCGTCTCGGCCACGGAATCGCCGCCGAACTTCTCGGTGACCGCCTCGGCCAGCACCAACGCCACCATGGCCTCGGCGACGACGCCGGACGCCGGCACGGCGCAGACGTCGGAACGCTGGTGGTGGGCTTTGGCCGGCTCGCCGGTGCTGACGTCGATGGTGGCCAGGGCGCGGGGCACCGTGGCAATCGGCTTCATGGCCGCACGGACGCGCAACGTCTCGCCGATGCTCATGCCGCCTTCGATGCCGCCGGCGCGATTGGTGGCACGCACGATAGTGCCGTTCTCGTCACGGACGATTTCGTCATGGGCGGCGGATCCGCGGCGGGCGGCGGTGAGGAAGCCGTCTCCGACCTCCACGCCCTTGATCGCCTGGATGCCCATCAGGGCGGCGGCCAGGCGGGAGTCCAGCCGGCGGTCCCAGTGCACGTAGCTGCCCAGTCCCGGCGGCAGCCCGTAGGCCAGCACCTCGACCACGCCGCCCAGGGTTTCGCCTTCCTTGTGCGCCTGGTCAACTTCCTGCACCATGGCCAGGGACGTCTCGGCGTCGAAGCAGCGCAACGGATCTTCATCCAGGGCCAGCACGTCGTCCGGCAGCGGAACCTGGCTGCCTTCGGGGACCGAAACCCGGCCCACGGCGGTGGTGTGGCTGACCAACCGAATGCCGAGTGCGGAGAGGAACTTCGCTGCTACCGTGCCCAGGGCTACCCGGGCGGCTGTCTCGCGGGCGCTGGCGCGCTCCAGCACCGGACGGGCTTCGTGGAAGCCGTACTTCTGCATGCCGGTGAAGTCGGCGTGCCCGGGCCGGGGGCGGGTGAGCGGGGCGTTGCGGGCCAGGTCCTCCAGCTGGGCAGGATCGACCGGATCGGCGGACATCACGGTTTCCCACTTGGGCCATTCGGTATTGGCTACTTCGATGGCCACCGGGCCGCCCTGGGTCAGGCCGTGGCGGACGCCGCCCACCAGGGTGACCTCGTCCTGTTCGAATTTCATCCGGGCGCCGCGGCCATAGCCCAAGCGCCGCCGCGCCAGCGCATCCTGGACCTCGGCTGCGGTGAGTTCGACGCCGGCGGGGACGCCTTCGATAATTCCTACCAGGGCCGGACCATGGGATTCACCGGCGGTTAACCAACGCAACATGGATTCAATACTGCCATGCATCGGGGGGCGGTTTAGCGCCGCGGTGCACCCACCGCGTCACACATCACATTTGTGACATCCGCGGTGTCGGTGAAGCGGTCGCCGGCGAACAGCCGCACCTGCTCCACCGCTTGGTAGATGAGCATTTCCAGGCCGTGCACCACCGAGCCGCCCTGGCGCTGCCACACGGCTGCCAGCTCGCTGGGCCACGGATCATACGCCACGTCCAGCAGCACGCTCCCGCCACGGTCCGTTCCCGCCTGGGCCGCCAACTCGGCAGCCAGGGGGTCCGCAGATTGCGGCGGAAGGGTGCAAACCACCGTTCCGGCCCGCTGCACTGCCGCGGCTGCCTGGTCCCAGCCGGCTACCTGGAGCGGGAGACCTAGGCGCCGGGCAATGGCCTGCACGTTGCCCGACTTGGCCGGATCCCGCAGGCACAGGGTCACGCCGGACGGTTTCAGCTCCGCCAGCGCGGCGGCAGCGGCGGCAGCGGTGCCGCCGCCACCCAGAATGACCGCCGGCTGGCCCTCGCGGGCTCCGCCATGGCGCAGCGCACCGACAATCCCGGCCACGTCGGTATTGTGGCCGGACAGCGTCACCCGCCCCTCGCCGTCGTACTCGAAAACCACGGTGTTGAGCACGCCCAGCAGATCCACCAGCGGGCTGGTGCGGTCCATCTGGCCGACCATCGCCGCTTTCAGCGGCATGGTCACTGACAGCCCAGCCCACCCCGGCTCGCTGCGCAGGGTCTGGATGAACTGCGGCAACTGGTCCTCGGTGACGTCGATGGCCCGGTAGCTGCAGTCGAACCCAAGCAGCTCATACGCGGCCCGGTGCAGCGCAGGCGACCGGGAGTGGCCGATCGGATGCCCGAGCACCGCAGCCTGATACTGATGGGCCGCGGGCAGCGTGCCGGCGGACACGCCGTCGGCAGACGCGCCCTCGGCGGGACCGGCGATCAACTGCACCGGCCTTCTTTCTGCGTGCTGCACCACTGCTGGTATTCCCTGGTGTATGCGTTGTGCTGTTCCAGCGTCTTGGCGAACTTCGTCTCGCCGGTGTCCAGGTTGACCGTCACCCAGTAGTAGTAGGGCACGTCGGCCGGGCTGGCGGCGGCGTCAATGGCCGGTCCGCCGGGTGAGTTGATCGGCCCCGCGGGAAGCCCGGTGTGCGCGTAGGTGTTGTAGGGGTTGGACTTGTCCGCCTTTTCCTCCGGCGTGATGTCGTAGCCCTTTCGGCCCAGCCCGTAGGTCACCGTGGCGTCCGACTGGATCAGGCCGTTTGTTTCGGTGTTGTCCGGCTTCAACCGGTTCTGGATGGCGCCGGCTACCTTGGCATAGTCGGCTTCGCCGGCCTCGGCTTCGATGATGCTGGCGATGGTCAGCACCCGGAACTGCTCCTGCGGATCGGAAATCCCGTCCTTAGTCAGCCGGTCCTTGGTGTTGCCCACCAGTTCGGTGAGAATGTCCTTGGCGCTGGTCCCCAGGGGCCAGCGGTACTCGCCCGGGAAGAGGTAGCCTTCGAGGTTGCGTGCTGAATCCGGGAGTCCGAATTGCTGCGGGTTTTTGGCCAGTTCAGCGAACTCGGAGGCCGGGATCTTCGTTCCTTTGCTCAGCGCGGCGAAGACCTCATCCTGGCGCCAGGTGCGGTTGATGGCGGTGTAGGAGACCTTCTCCCCCACGTCCTCCAGCAAGATGGCGGCGGCTTTGGCAGCGGGCAACTTGTACTGCATCTGGTAGTCGCCCGGCTGCACCTCGCGGCCGTCCGCTTGGCTGGCCAGTTCGCCCAGGAAGGTCTCGCTGTTGGAGATGATGTCCTGCTGAACCAGCGCCTCGGCGATCACCAGCGGACCGGCGCCCTGTTCAACGGTGAAGGTCACCTGCCCCTGTCCGGGGCCGGCATAGTCTTCAGGTTCGCCGCCCATGCCCAGCAGGTTCTGCAGGAACAGCACCACGCCGACCAGGCCCGCGGCGAAGACCGCGAAAACCACCAGCATGATGGTGTTGCGCCGGCGGCGGGCGCTCTTCTTGGTGCGGACCGGACGCTTCCGGCCGGCGGCAGGTTCATCCTCGAAAAAGTCCAGCCGGCCGTCGTGGTAGACCTGGCCGTCGTCCCCGTAGCCCTGGTTTTCGTCCGCGGCTTCCCAGCCGCGTTCCGCGGCGCCGGGAGCGTACTCTGCCTCGTCTGCCGAGGAGACGGCGGCATACTCTGCCTCGGGTTCTGCCTCCGGCTGATGACGACGGCGGTGCTCGCCCGGGGCGGGCACGTGATGCTGGACGACGGTTGCCGGCTCGGGGTCGTGCCAGCCGGCATCCGGGTCGTTCCGGTCGGCGGCCGGTTCGTCCGCTGCGGCTGCGTCGGGGCGCTCGACCGCCGGCTGACCGGCCGGATCGGGCCAGGCCTCGTCCGCGGGCGGCTCTTCCCATTCGGGTACCGCGTCGTCGTCCCAGTACGGCGGAACGGTGTCGTCAAAGCGCGGATCAGCGGCCTGGCGTCCGCGCGCGGCGCGCCGGGAAGGCAGGTTGGTCCAGTCGTCGGGGTGTTTGCTCACGTTCCCGGATCCCCGCTTCGGTCATGTCCGTGCGTAATCGTCGGCTCCTCATGGCTGGCGGCCGGCACTCCTCTGCCGGCTGGCGGTGCGACAGGTGTCCCCACGTCCTGTCCTTGGGCCCGTTGCATGTCAATGGCCTGCTGCAGGATACCTACCGCAGCTACCTGATCCACCACTTTACGATGTTGACGCGTATCCATGCCAGCATCACGCAATCCCCGGTGCGCCGCCACGGTGGTCAGGCGTTCATCAATCAGGCTGACGCAGGCCCCGGAACCCGCCGCGGCCAACGCTGCGGCCAGCTTCCGGGCATAGCTGCGGGCCATCTCGGTGGACGCAGAGTCGCCGCCGGACAGTGTCCGCGGCAGCCCCACGAAAACCTGAACGGCGCCCCGTTCGGCGGCCTCGCGCACCAGCACCCTGATGTCGCTGTCCTTCTTGGCGTCGCGCTTCAGGGTGCGTACCGGCGTGGCCAGGATTCCGTCCGGATCACAGCTGGCCACGCCCACACGCACCGAACCAACGTCGACACCGAGTTTGGTGCCGCGCGGATAATCGGTAGAAGACACGCTGCCAGGCCCCTAGCGGTTCGCGACCGCAGCCGTCACGGCGGCCAGTGCCTCGTCGATCTTGCCAGCGTCGGATCCGCCGCCCTGGGCAACGTCGTCCTTGCCGCCGCCGCCACCACCCAGCACGCCGGCAGCGACCTTGACCAGCGCGCCGGCCTTCACACCGGCGGCGCGTGCTGCCTCGTTGGTCGCCACCAGGATCAGGGGCCGGCCGTTGGCTACACCCGTCATCGCCACGGTGACCGGCTCGGAGCCCAGCCGGGTCCGCAGGTCCAGGGCCAGGTTGCGCAGGTCGTCAGCGCCGTTGACGTCGCCGACGTTGTGCGCCAGCAAGCGGGTGCCCGCCACGTCCTGCGCCTGGGAGACCAGCGAGGCGGCGGAGGCTGCCAGCTGTTCCTTGCGGAGCTTGTCCAGTTCCTTCTCCACGGACTTGAGCTTGGCCAGGGTGGCGGCAATGCGCTCGGGCAGCTGGGCGCCGGGGACCTTGAGCATCTCGGACAGCTCCGTCACCAGCGCGCGTTCGGCGGCCATGTGCCGGAAGGCCTCCATGCCCACGAACGCCTCCACCCGCCGGTTGCCGGAGCCCACGGAAGCCTCGCCCAGCAGCGTCAGCGAACCGATCTGCGAGGTGGCCTCCACGTGGGTGCCGCCGCAGAGTTCGCGGGACCAGGCGCCGTCGATCTCCACCACGCGCACGGTGTCCCCGTATGCCTCACCGAAGAGCGCCATCGCGCCCAGCTCGCGGGCCTGGGCCAGCGGCATCACCCGGGTCTGGACCTCGAAGTTGTTGCGGATGGCCAGGTTCGAGACTTCTTCGACCTCAGACTTGGCGGCGTCAGAGAGGCCCTCGCCCCAGGAGAAGTCGAAGCGGAGGTAGCCCGCCTTGTTGAACGAACCGCGCTGCAGCGCCTCCGGGCCCAAGATCTGGTGCAGGGCGGCGTGGACGATATGCGTGCCGGAGTGCGCCTGCTCGCCGGCATGGCGGCGCTGCGCGTCCACTGCGGCCTGGACCGTGGCGCCGGCCGGCAGTTCGCCTTCGCGGACCACGGCCTTGTGCACGCTCAGGCCCTTGACCGGCTTCTGCACATCCAGCACCTCGACCACGAACCCGTCGCCGGTGATCAGTCCGACGTCGGCGGCCTGGCCGCCGGCCTCGGCGTAGAACGGGGTCGCGTCGAGCACCAGCTCGATTTCCTCGCCCTGGCCGGCGAAACCGCGCACTTCGCCGCCGCGGACAATCCCGCGCACGGTGGATTCGGTGTTCAGTTCGTCATAACCGGTGAACACGGTCTCGCCCTCGGCCAGCATCTCGCGGAAGACGGTCACGTCTGCATGGCCCAGCTTCTTGCCGCGGGCATCCGCCTGGGCACGCTGGCGCTGCTCGGCCATCAGCGTGCGGAAACCGGCCTCGTCCACCTGCAGGCCCGCTTCTTCGGCCATTTCCAGGGTGAGGTCGATCGGGAAGCCGTAGGTGTCGTGCAGGGTGAAGGCGTCCTCGCCGGAAATCGGCTTCGACGCGGCCTTCGATTCCTTCACGGCCTCTTCCAACCGGGCGGTGCCGGAGGCGATGGTGCGCAGGAAGGCCTTCTCTTCGGCATAGGCGATCCGGCTGATCCGCTCAAAGTCGTCCGCCACCGCCGGATAAGTACCCTTCATGGCGTCGCGGGAGACCGGCAGCAGCTCCGGCAGGCAGGCCTTTTCCACGCCGAGCAGGCGCATGGCGCGCACGGCACGGCGGATCAAGCGGCGCAGCACATAGCCGCGGCCCTCGTTGGAGGGGGTCACGCCGTCGGAAATCAGCATCAGCGCGGAGCGGATGTGGTCGGCGACCACGCGCAGGCGCACGTCGTCGGTGTGGTGCGGATCGTCGTCGGACTCGGCGCTGGTGTATTCCCGGCCGGAAATTTCCGCGGCCTTGTCCAGCACGGGGCGGACCTGGTCCGTCTCGTACATGTTCTCCACGCCCTGCAGGATCATCGCGAGGCGTTCCATGCCCAGGCCGGTGTCGATGTTCTTCTGCGGCAGCTCGCCCAGGATTTCGAAGTCTTCCTTGCCGATGCCGGCGCCGCGCTGGTACTGCATGAAGACCAGGTTCCAGATCTCGATGTAGCGGGTCTCATCGGCGATCGGGCCGCCTTCGATCCCGTACTCCGGGCCGCGGTCGTAGAAGATTTCCGAGCACGGGCCGGCGGGGCCGGGCTGGCCGGTGGACCAGTAGTTGTCCTTCTTGCCGGACTTCTGGATCCGGTCGGCCGGGACACCCACCTGGTCGCGCCAGATGGCGAGGGCTTCCTCGTCCTCTTCGTAGACGGTGATCCAGAGCTTCTCCGGCGGCAGTCCGTAGCCGCCCTGCTCCACCGGGCTGGTCAGCAGTTCCCAGGCCATCGAGATGGCCTGCTCCTTGAAGTAGTCACCGAAGGAGAAGTTGCCGCACATCTGGAAGAACGTGCCGTGCCGGACCGTCTTGCCGACCTCTTCGATGTCCGCGGTGCGGATGCACTTCTGCACGCTGGTGGCGCGCGGGTACGGCGGCGTCTCGCGGGCGGTCAGGTACGGGATGAACGGCACCATGCCCGCCACGGTGAACAGCAGCGACGGGTCCGGCGACACCAAGGACGCCGACGGGACCACGGCATGGCCCTTTTTCTCGAAGAAGTCGAGCCAGCGGCGGACAATCTCGTGGGATTTCATGGTGCCTGTGTCTTACCTTCCAGGGTACAAACCGCCCGTGCGGGCCGGTGCGTGGCTTGAATGCCGTAGAAAAATTTAGCGTGTGCGGACGTCGTCGGCGGAATCGATGCCCAGGGCCAGGCGCAGGTCGGTTTCGCGTTCCTGCATGCCGTCCCGGACCGCGTCCGCGAAGGTGGCCACCGAATCGGCCACCTGTCCCAGTGCGCGGTTGAGTCCGGCCGGCCCCAGCGCGTCCCGCGTCTGGGAGAGCTTGCGGACCGCCAGCACGCCGATCGCCACGCCTGCAGCCATCCAGATCATTCGCTTCATGTCGGTTCCTCTCGCGGATTAGCGGCCGCGGCGGCGCTTGCCCTCGGGCGCGCCCTTGCCGGCGGTATTGAAGGCGCTGCGCACGCCGTAGGAGAAGGCTGCCACCTTGATCAGCGGCGAGCCCAGGGTCGCGGAGAGCAGCGACGTCAGGGCGGAAACGTTGGCCGAGGCGTCCGACACGTTGTTGGAGATGCCGTCGACCTTCCTCAACTGTTCGTTGGTGGTGCTGACGGTGGTGGTGACTTCGCCAATCAACGGGGTGGTGCCGTCGCTGAGCTCGCGGATGGCTTGGCGCAGTTCATCAAACACCTTGCCGAGCTTCCACACCGGGATGGCCAGCAGGGCCACCAGCACCGCGAATACGCCCGCGGCGATCAGTCCGGCAATATCTCCACCTGACATAGGTTCAAACGCTCCTCTTGTTGGTTGACGGCGTCATCCGGTCCGCGCGCGCAGCGCAGGCATGCCTGGTGCTGCGGGGGTCCGGCTAACGACGGCGGGGCGTGCCTTGTGCAGGCGTCTTTCCCGCCGCTCTCATCACCTTACCTACTGAACAGCCCGCGGCCGATGCCGCGGGCTGTTCTGCGCCTTCTCCGTGCACGGAGGCGGCATCTCGCTGGGGTGGTTCCGGAGTTTTCAGGCCCCGGAACTACTGATCTAGCGAGCGTAGTATTCGACCACCATCTGCTCTTCGCAGGTCACGGGGACCTCGGAGCGCTTGGGGCGGCGGACCAGGCGGGCCTGCAGCTTCTCC
>NZ_JBNHHB010000126.1:0-14972 GCF_059091905.1 Arthrobacter sp. Dra40 | reverse complement strand
GGGCTCAGCCGCCCGTGACCTTAGTGCGGGAGGTCTCCAACGGCCCTTCTGAGTGCGGGCGGCCATCTGAGTCCGCCCGCCCCAGATACGGCACCGGGGGAGGGGGTTGCACCGGGATCGGGTACCAGTGAGGCCAGGCCCACACCTGTGCAGGGGTGAAAACGGCCGCCAGAAGACAGGACTAGGGCATGGATGATCACGTGTTGCCGGGGCGCGCGAGCGGATGGCCTGGCGTTCCTTTGACTTGTGGCAGCAAGCACTCAGGCGCCGCCTTGAGCAGCGCCTGCAGGCAACCAGCGGATTGTCAGTACCCGATTACGACGTGCTGGCCGCCCTGGCCGCAGCACCTGATGGACGGAGGCGATTCTCTGACCTCGCCAATGACCTCGGCTGGGAAGAAGCCACCTGCACCACCGGTTGACCAGGATGTGCCGCCGGGGCCTGGTCCGGCGCAAACCCGAAGAAACGGGTGCAACGTCGCGGGAGGTCGTGCTGACCGATCAGGGTCGCACATCGGTCCAAAACGCAGCCCCCGCACATGCCGAGGAAGTTAACCGACTGATCTTCGAGCCCCTCACAGCCGCCCAGCTTGCACAGTGGAAGGAAATTTCGGCCGCCATCTTGGAGAGGACTGCAACAGTCTACGGTCCAGAAGGCGAATCGTGGACCATGCCTAAATGCCCACACAAAGAACGCTTACAAGCCGCCGATGACCTTACCGTGATCACGCCCGAGGGCATCAAAGCGCAAGATTACTGGTGACCCGACGTATGCGCTGTTATCGGCTCTACGACACAGCCAAAGCCTGGCGCCGCCGTCGGGGATGGGAGCGCCAGGCACTTTTGGTTCTTATTCGGCTGCCTGTGAGTGTTTAGGCTGTCGCTATGAGGTTCCGGTTGTACTGGCACCCTTCAGGCTTGGGGCGGTCTCCTTGGTTTTGATGAGGACGACGAAGGTTATGAGTGCGGCTGCCACTATGTAGAGCCCCGGTGCGGCGGTGATGCCTGTCTGGGCGACCAATAGAGTGACGAGGAAAGGTGCGGTGCCACCGAACATCGAAACGGACAGGTTGTAGCCAAGGGAGAACCCGCCGTAACGGACAGCTGTCGTGAATAGTTCGTTCATCGTTGCCAGAATCGGCCCTAGGAATATGCCCAGGATGACGCCGAGGCAGAAGTGTGCCACGACGGCGAGCACAGCGTCTCCTTGCTCCATCAGCAAGAACAGCGGATAGGAAAAAATCATGGCCGAGATACATGAAGTCGCGAGGATTCGCTTGCGGCCGATCCTGTCCGAGAGGGCGCCCATGAGGGGAATAGTTAGGCAGACAACAGCCATGGTAATGACGGAGGATGTCGAGGCCAGGAGCGAGGTATGACCGAGAGTTGCAGTGAGGTGGCTGGGAACGAAGGTGAGAACCACGTACAGGGTTGCGTTCTGGAAAAGAGCGAAGGCTCCGACAATGAGAACGGCCCTCCAGTGCTTGGTGACGGTCTCCTTCAACGGGTTCTTGGATACTCCCCCAGCGGCTCGCAAAGCGGCGAATTCGGGGGTCTCTTCGAGCTTCGAACGGATGAACAGGCCGACGATTCCCAATGGAGCGGCTAGGAGGAACGGGATGCGCCAGCCCCAGGCCAGTACTTGGTCTTGGCTGAGCATGAGATTGAGGCCTAAGACCGTGAGCGATCCCAGGAGAAACCCGAGGATGCAGCCCATTTCCACGAGGCTTACCAGGAAGCCGCGGCGTGCGGGGGGAGCATACTCAGCGACGAAGGCGGAAGCGCCGCCCATCTCGCCGCCGGCCGAAAAGCCTTGGAGTAGGCGCAGGGTTACGAGCAGCACGGGTGCCAGGACACCGATGGTTGCTTGTCCGGGCAGGACGCCAATGCCGAACGTTGCCGCGGAAACGAGCAGGATGACGGCGGCCAAGGTTTTTTGGCGCCCGACGCGGTCACCGAGGTAGCCGAAGAAGATCCCTCCGAGAGGGCGGACGATGAAGGCGGCTGCGAAAACGGCGAAAGAGCTGAGCAGCGCTGTCGTGGGATCGCTGGACGCGAAGAATACCTGGCCGATAACGACGGCTAGGTATCCGTAGACGGCGACATCGAACCACTCAACGATGCTTCCGACGGTGGCTCCCAGTGTGGCGCGGCGGACCAGGGCGGGCGACGGTGGAGCTGTGTCGGCATAAACGGATGTAGAGCTCACGGGATCTCCAGACGGTTCCTTGCCAGCGGGACCTCCCCGTGGCGCTAATCACAGAACCCTAGAAGAATCGTCCGATGATCACAAGGCCATCTCAAATAAATTTCAAATGAATTTACGACACAAGGGGCTAAATCGTCCGACTTTAGGATGCGGGGTAGCGGGCTAGGAGGGCCTCCTCCGAGTCACGGAGATAGGAGTCCAGCGCCGCGGCTGCGCCTTCGAGGTCTCCCGATCGCACCAGTTCCGCGATCTCGACGTTGCGTTCCAGAAAGGGCGTGTGGAAGGACGAGGGGTCGCTCATATACGCGTAGGACAGGCGGAATTCGGCTAGAACCTGGCTTGCAAGGGCTGTCAGCCGTGGGCTGCCGGCTAGGGCGACCAGCGCCTCATGGAAGCCAATGCTGGCAGCCGCCACCATATGCCAGTCCGCTTGTTCCGCGGCTTGCTGTCCATTCATGACGGCCTGCGTCAATTTCCGCAGCGTCTGGGGCGGGAGGAGGGTTACTTGGCGCAGCGCTCCGCATTCCAAGACCTTGCGGACGGCGTAGAGGTCTGAGATGTCGGCGCGGGAAAGTTCCCGCACGAAGAAGCCGCGGCTGAGGCGGTGGACCATAAGGCGTTCCCGAATGAGCAGCTGGAACCCTTCGCGCAGAGTGCTTCTGGAGACTCCGAGCTCTGCTCGAACGCGTTCCTCGGGGAGGCGTTCCCCAGGCAGCAACGACCCTTCGATAATCTGGGTGCGTATGACCACGGCGACGCGGCTGGCAGCGCTGGTCGTAGCCTCGGGGTCGGTAGGGGCTTCTGCTGGTGCCGTCATTGGAGTCCTCGCTCTGCTCATCTTTGATCTCACTCTACTTAGAGGATCACTGCCCTTGCTGAAGGTCGTAACCGCTCCACTGAATCGTCGGACGAAATAGTTGAAAATCGTCCGACGATCTGTATGATCGCCATATCAAGTGGCCGGAGTCACAAGGCCATGTTTCATCGTGAATTGGAGGTCATCCATGGCTACATCCGGCAACCTGCGCGTCGGCATCGACATCGGCGGGACGTTTACGGACCTGTCCATTTTGGATTCGGATGGAATCGTCGGTGTGGGCAAGACGCTGACGACGCATGGAGCGCCTGCAGCCGCGGTCGCCAGCGTCTTGGCGGACACCTTGGAGGCCCACGGATTGAAGAGTTCGGACGTCCAGGGCGTTGTCCACGGCACCACGTTGGTGACCAATGCCCTGATCGAACGCCGCGGGGCAAAGACTGCGCTGATCACCACGGACGGGTTTCGGGATGTCATCGAGATGGGAAGGGAGCATCGCTACGAGCTCTACGACCTGAACCTGGAGCTCCCGCAGCCTCTGGTCCCGCGTCACCTGCGGATCGGGATCCGCGAGAGGATGCTGGGCGATGGCTCTGTGGACACACCCCTCGATGTGCAGCAGGTGCAAGACGTTGCTCTCGAGCTGGTGGGAGCCGGGGTCGAAGCCGTCGCTGTGTGTTTCCTGCACAGTCACATCAATGACCAACATGAGGTCATGGCCAGGGACGCCATCAGGGCTGTAGCCCCGGAGTTGCGGGTTGCGCTCTCCAGCGAGATCAACCCCGAAATACGTGAGTACGAGCGCTTCAGCACCACGCTGGCGAATGTGTACGTCCAAGGTGTGGTGGAGGACTATCTGGAGGACTTGCGCCAAAGAATGAAGGGCATCGGGGTGCAGAACGATCCGTTGATCATGCTCTCGAATGGTGGGGTAACAGCGATCGACGTAGCGCGGAGTTACCCGATCCGCATGCTCGAGTCCGGTCCGGCCGGCGGTGCGCTGGGTGCCGTTTCTTTCGGCAGGACAGCTGGACTGCCGAACCTAATGGCCTTTGATATGGGCGGGACGACTGCAAAGTTGTGCATTGTTGAGAAGAACCGCCCGCTCGTGACGCACACATTCGAGGTGAACCGGGTGTACAGGCTGCGGGCCGGTTCCGGTCTGCCCGTCCGTGCTCCCGTCATCGACATGATTGAGATCGGGGCCGGTGGCGGGTCCGTCGCCCGAATCGATTCCCTTGGCCTCATTACCATCGGCCCCGACTCAGCGGGGTCAGAACCCGGACCCGTTAGCTACGGGCGCGGAGGAAAGCAGTGCACAGTCACGGATGCCGACGTGGTGCTTGGGTACCTCGATCCCAATTCGTTCCTTGGTGGTTCCATGCGGCTCGATGCCGATGCCGCAGCAGACGCGATCGGAGCCCAGATTGCCCGCCCCCTGGGAATCGACATCGCCGAAGCGGCGTGGGGCATCCATGCCACCGTCAACGAGAACATGGCCAACGCAGCACGGGTCCACGCCATGGAGCGTGGCGAAGACCCGGCTCGTCTACCCCTCTTCGTGTCGGGGGGGAACGGGCCCCTGCACGGCCCTGGAGTCGCTCAGGCTCTCGGCTCACCGCAACTCCTGGCGCCGCCTGCTGCGGGGGTCTTGAGCACTCTCGGATTCCTCTCCGCCGCAACATCGATCGATGTCGTGCGCTCCTCGCATGCTGCGGTGGCGGATATGGCGGACGACAGCATCTGCGCGCTGTTCGAAAAACTGGAGGCCGAAGGGGAGCAGTTGCTGAAGGAATCCGGGGTGTCGGATGCCGATATCTGCCACGAACGCAGCGTCGAAATGCGCTTTATAGGCCAGGGCAATGAAATCGAAGTCCCTGTGCCGGCGCCAAGCTCGTCCTGGAAGCAGGAAGCTCTGGCTTCCTTCGCGCTCGAATACAAACGCAAGTTCGGTGACGTGGCGCCGCAGGGCGTCGGTGTCGAAATCCTAACCTGGCGAGTCCGTTCAAGCGGTCCCGAGCCCGACGCCAAACTCCGTTTCCGGGATGCCCCGGATGCGGGGGAGGCGCTCAAGGGCCACCGGATGGCCTACTTCCCTCAGGAAAGCGGATACGTGCAGACCCCGGTTTATGACCGCCATCGTCTTGCCCCCGGCCTCTCATTGGTGGGGCCAGCACTCATCGAAGAAAGAGAATCAACTCTCGTCGTTCCCCCCGCCAGCCGTTGCACGGTCGCGGAGGACCGCAGCATTTTCATCGACTTCAATCAGGGGAGCGCATCATGATGCAGCAACAACATCCGTCCGTGGCCGTCCGTGAGGGGGCAGATCCCGTCTTGGTGGGCCTGGTTTCGAACCGTCTCCATTCGATGCTGGACGAACAGCAAGCAGCGTTGGTGAACACTGCATTCAGCCCCGTGGTCCGCGAATCATACGACTTGGCGTGCGCGGTCTTCGACTCCCGCGGATCCATGATCGGGCAGTCGTCCGGCGGCACGCCCGGCCACATCAACGCCCTTGCTACAGGCATGCACCATATCGCCTCCCGCTACCCGGCCGAGTCCATGGTCGAAGGCGATGTTTTGATCACCAACGACCCGTGGATGACTGCAGGCCAGATCAACGACATCACGGTGGCCACCCCGGTGTTTCGGGACAACATGCTGGTTGCGTGGTTTGCCAGTTGCTGCCACTCGCCCGACATTGGTGGCCGCATCCTCTCGGCGGCGGCCACTGAGGTGTATGAGGAGGGCCTGCGCATACCCATCTTGAAGCTGCGCACTTCCGAGGGACCGAATGAGGTCTTGGAGGAGATCATCCGAGTCAACGTCCGGACGCCTGACGAGACCTTGGGCGATATTTACGCCCAAGTAGCCGCCAACCAAGTCGGGGCACGCAGTCTGCTACGACTGATGGACGAGTTCCAACTCAGCAGCATCGATGACGTGGCAGCAGAGATTATGGACCGGTCGGAGGTCGCCCTCCGCAACGCCATCGAACAATTGAACGACGGAACGTACACCGCATCAATGGAGTGCGACGGCTTTGGCGGCCAGCCCCTGACCTTGCAGGTCGCTGTTAGCGTCCGGGGAAACGGCATCACGATCGACTACGCGGGGTCCTCGCCCCAATCCCCGTTCGGCGTCAACGTGGTCCTCAACTACACGCGCGCCTACACTTCCTTCGCCATCAAGGCTGCTCTTGCACCTGAAGTCCCGCACAACGCCGGATCCTTCCGGCCGGTGCACATCACCGCTCCGGAAGGTTCGGTTCTGAACTGCCTCGATCCGGCGCCAGTTGCTTCCAGGCACCTGGTGGGGCACTTCCTTCCAAGCCTGGTGTTCGAAGCACTGCGGCCTGCGTTGCCCGAAGGACTGCCTGCCGCCAGCGCGGACGCGCTATGGATGTCTGTATGGCGGGGGAGGGGAGAAGCAAATGACGAATCCTTCACCCTCACGGTATTCGGTGCAGGTGGCAGCGGTGGCCGCCCCACGAAGGACGGCCTCACCACCACAGGGTTCCCCACTGGTGTCCGCGCGGCCCCAACTGAGGTGCTTGAGACCCTGACCCCACTAGTTCAAACCCAGCGTGAACTGCTGCCTGATTCCGGTGGGCCCGGAAAGTTCCGCGGCGGACTGGGGCAACAGCTACAGGTCCGCAGGCGGGGCGAGCAGGCCTGGACAGTCAATGCCAACATCGACCGTGTGGATCACCCCGCTGCTGGAGCCCTTGGCGGTGTGCCCGGCAGCGCCGGGAGCTTCACCGACGTCGAAACAGGCGAAGACCTGCCACGTAAGTCACTGCTCAGACTCGGTCCCGATACGCAGGTGAGGTTCCAATTCCCCGGTGGCGGGGGCTACCAGGACCCCTTCGAGCGGGACATCGAGGATGTTTTCAACGATGTGGTCAATGGCTACGTGTCCATGGAAGCAGCACGGGGAATGTATGGCGTCGCCATCGAATACCTGGGCCGTCCTGAGGCCACGGTGCGGCTCCCGGAGTCCTTCCGGATCGATATGGAAGCCACCCGGGCCCTCAGAGCAGAACGTGAGTAGTGGAACTTCGCCGGAGGTCCTCGCCAGCGGGCAGGTGTTGGCCCATCGGCCTCCGGATCCACTCCAGCCAGACTGTAGACGCTGATATCCACGCTGCACAGGAATGTGCCTGGCATGCAACTACTCACCATCTCCGAAAGGAATAGTCCATTGAGTTTCAAGAGCCTGTGGGAACTGCGAGCCGCGTTCGCCCAAAGCCTCTCGACGATGTACGGCACCGAAGTGCCGGCCTACAACACCCTGGTGGAGGTCTCCACCGAGGTGAACCAGGAACACCTGCGCCGGCACGGGGCCGATGCCGAGCGGTTGGGCAGCATCGGGCGGGTCACCGCCGAGCGGCACGGGGCCATCCGCGTCGGCTCCGAGCGCGAAATGTCGCAGGTGGCCCGGGTCTTCGCAGCCTTCGGCATGCACCCGGTGGGCTTCTACGACCTGCGCGACGCCGCGTCCTCCGCGGTGCCGGTGGTGTCCACGGCCTTCCGCCCCATCGACGCCGACGAGCTGGCGAAGAATCCGTTCCGGGTGTTTACCTCGATGCTTGCCGTCGAGGACCCGCGCTTCTTCGACGAGGCCCTCCAGCTCGAACTCGCCGACTTTTTTGCGCACCGCGAACTCTTCGGCCCCGAGCTTCTGGAACTCGCCGACCGTGCCGCTGCAGATCGCGGACTGCCGGATGCCGAAGCGCAGCAGCTGCTGCAGCTCGCCACCGGAGCGTTCGAGCTATCCGCCGAACCGGTGGACCACGAATGGTACCGCCGGCTTGAGGCAATCTCCGCGGTCGCCTCGGACATCGGCGGCGTCGCATCCACGCACATCAACCACCTCACCCCGCGGGTGCTGGACATCGACGCGCTCTACGCCGGCATGGAGGCCCGGGGCATCACGATGATCGACGAGATCCAGGGCCCGCCGCGCTGGGACGGCCCCGACGTGCTCCTGCGGCAGACCTCCTTCAAGGCCCTCGGAGAGAAGCGGTTGTTCCGCCACGCCGACGGCTCCGTGCAGCCCGGAGAGCTGCGGGTGCGCTTTGGCGAGGTCGAGGCGCGCGGGATCGCCCTCACCCCCGCAGGCCGCGAAGTCTACGACCGCATGGTAGCCGAGGTCGACTCCCGGCTCGCCGCGTGCCCAGATCTGGTGCGGCAGGACGCCGCCCGTCGCGTCTGGGAGGAGAACCTGCCGCGCAGCGAGGCCGAACTGGCAGCCCAAGGCCTGGCCTACTTTACCTTCGCCCCGCGCCCTGAGGCCTTGGGCGACAACACTGCCGGCCAGACCACCCTTGCGGAGCTCATCGCCTCCGGTGCCGCGGTGCCGCAGCCGATCGTCTACGAGGACTTCCTGCCGCGCTCCGCGGCCGGGATCTTCCAGTCCAACCTCACCGACGAGGGCTCGAAGAACGACGCCGAACAGGCCGCCGTGTACGACATCGACCGGATGAGCCGGATCGTCGGCGGCGAGGTGCTCGACCCCAACAGGCTCTATCAGGCACAGCAGGACGCCTCCGTCGCGGAGCTCGCCAAAACCCTCCGGATCGAGATCGTCCCTGCGTCAGCAGCGACGATCCACAGCCGCTAGATATCTGCAGATAGAAGGAGAAACCAGCATGGCCAACGTGTTCGACCTAATGGACGAGTGGGGACCGGAAAAGATCGTGGCGGTCAGCGACCCGAAGACGGGCATGAAGGGTGTACTGGTAATCGACAACACCGCCCGCGGCATCGGGAAGGGCGGCACCCGCATGCAGCCCAACGTGTCCGTGGACGAGATCGCCCGGCTGGCCCGTGTAATGACGTGGAAGTGGGCCGGCGTGGACCTCTTCTACGGCGGCGCCAAGGCTGGCATCCAGGCCGACCCCGCCTCTCCGTACAAGGAGGAGATCCTGCGTGCCTTCGTCCGCCGGCTCCGCAACGAGGTCCCGGAGGAGTACGTTTTCGGCCTGGACATGGGCCTGAACGAGAACGACGCCGCGATCATTAACGACGAGCTCGGCACCCGCGGTGCGGCCGTCGGCACACCATATGATCTCGGCGGGATCCCCTACGACCAGCTCGGCATCACCGGGTACGGGGTGGCCGAGGTCGTCGACCAAGCCGCCACGGCGACCGGACTCGCCGGACGACGCGTGGCCCTGCAAGGTTTCGGTGCCGTCGGCCATGCCGCGGCGGAGCGGCTGCATACCCTCGGCTACCAGGTCGTCTCAGTGTCCACCGCGGCCGGGGCACTGCACGACCCGGACGGCCTGGACATCCCCGCGCTGCTGGAATTGCGCCGCGACCACGGCGACGCCTTCGTCAGCGCCCTGCCGGAGCTGAAGATCGAGGCCGGAACCGAGTTGTTCGTCGACGCGGACATCGTGGTACCCGCAGCACTGCAAGACGTCATCGACGCTGCCAACGTCGCCGACATCAGGGGCCGGCTGCTGGTCGAGGGTGCGAACTTGCCCACCAGTCCCGAGGCACAGGCCGTGCTGCGCGACGCCGGGGTCACTGTGATCCCGGACTTCGTAGCCAACGCTGGGGGCGTGGTGTCTGCCGCGTTCGCGATGGACGCCCGCCACTCGGCCTTCCGCCCGGAAACCGGGCAGATCTTCGAGACTGTCTCGAGCAAGCTGCGCGCCAACGCTGTGCAGGTGCTGGAAGAAACCGAACGTCGGGGCGGCACCAGCCACGAGGCCGCGCGCGGCCTGGCGCAGGAGCGGGTGAAGCGCGCCATGGAGCTGCGCGGCAAGCCGCTGCCCGTAAACGCTTGATCCTGACCACTTAGCCTTTCAGAAGGAGCCGAAAAGTGATTAGCGACGTAGAGGTCAAGGCCATGGGCAGCCGGACGGGGTCGGGCGAGAGCACTGCTTTGTTGCCGGGTGCCGGACAGCCGGACATTGAGGGGATCGTGCGCGAGCTGGGACAGGCGCTCGAGGGCGAGGTCGATGCCAGCCCCGTGCGGCTGGCCCAGTACACCACGGATGCGTCGAACTACCGAGTCCCGCCCCGCGTCGTTGCCATGCCGCGCACCGAGGCGGACGTGGTCTCCGCGGTGCGGATCGCCGCGCGGCACGGGCTGCCAGTCACGGTACGCGGGGGAGGCACCTCCTGCGCCGGGAATGCCGTCGGTCCTGGCCTGGTGCTGGACCTCAGCCGGCACCTGAACCGGATCATCTCGATCGACCGCGAGGCGCGCACCGCCGTTGTCCAACCCGGCGTCGTCTTGTCTGACCTGCAGGCAGCCGCGGCCGCGCACGGGCTGCGCTTCGGGCCGGACCCGTCCACCGCTACCCGCTGCACGGTCGGCGGCATGATCGGCAACAACGCGTGCGGACCCCACGGCCTCGCCTACGGTCGGACGGCGGACAACGTACGCCGGCTGCGCTGGCTCACCGGGACAGGCCAGGTGCTGGAAATCGGCGCCGGCCGCGGCGCAGTCAACGCCGTCCCAGGGCTGGAGGAGTTTGTGCTCGCCAACCTGGAGACCATCCGGACCGAGTTCGGCCGGTTCGGGCGGCAAATCTCCGGCTACAGCCTGGAGCACCTGCTGCCGGAGAATGGGCGCAACCTCGCCGCCGCCCTGGCCGGGACAGAGGGCACCTGCGGGATCATCCTCGAGGCCGAGCTGGATCTGGTCCCGCGGTCCGCCGCGCCTGCCCTCGCCGTGCTCGGTTACCCGGACATGGCCACCGCCGCCGATGCTGTGCCCGCCCTGCTACCGCACAATCCGCTGGCCCTCGAGGGTCTGGACTCCGCGCTCGTTGAAGCGGTGCGCCGCTCCCCGGCCGGCGGGTCCATGCCTACACTGCCTGTCGGGGAGGGATGGCTCATGGTCGAGGTCGGTGGCGCCACCGACGCCGAGGCCGTCGCCGCCGCGCAAGCAATGGTGGTGGACGCCGGCGCGCTGGACGCCGTCGTGCTGCCTTCTGGTCCGGAAGCTACCCGGCTTTGGCAGATCCGCGCCGACGGCGCCGGGCTTGCCGGACTCACTGCCACCGGTGCCCAGGCGTGGCCGGGCTGGGAGGACTCCGCCGTCCCGCCCGAGCACCTCGGCGACTACCTGCGGGACCTTACCGCCCTCATGGACGGACACGGGCTCTCCGGCCTGGCCTACGGCCACTTCGGCGACGGGTGCGTGCACCTACGCATCGACTTCCCGCTGGAGTACGACGGCGCCGCAATGCGTGCTTTCCTTGAGGCCGCCGCGGAACTGGTGGCCCGCTACGGCGGCTCGCTCTCCGGCGAACACGGAGACGGACGCGCCCGCGGCGAACTGCTGCCCACCATGTACTCACCGCAGGCCATCGCCGCGTTCGCCGGATTCAAAGCGCTCTTCGACCCCCACAACCTTCTCAACCCTGGTGTGGTCGTGGACCCGGAACCGATGGACGCCTCGCTGCGCCGGCCGCAGGCAGTGCAGCTGCTGGCCAGCGACGGGTTCGCATTCGCGCATGACGCCGGCAACGTCACTGATTCACTGCACCGCTGCGTGGGCGTCGGCAAGTGCCGGGCCGACCTGACCGAGCAGGGCGCATTCATGTGCCCCTCCTTCCAAGCCACCCGGGACGAGGAACATTCCACTCGCGGTCGGGCACGTGTTCTGCAGGAGATGCTCAACGGCGGCATCGTCACCCTAGGTTGGTCCTCTCCGGAGGTCCACGACGCCCTGGACCTATGCCTGAGCTGCAAGGCCTGCGCCAACGACTGCCCCACCGGCATCGACATGGCCATGTTCAAGTCCGAGGCGCTGCACCAAACTTACAAGGGCAAGCTCCGGCCGCTGGCGCACTACACCTTCGGGCGCCTGCCGCAGTGGCTGCGGCTGGTGGGACCCTTCGGGCCGCTGGTCAACAAGGTTGCCAAGGTCCCACCGCTGCGCCGGCTGATGATGCGGCTCGCCGGCGCCGACCCCCGCCGGGGTCTACCTGTATTCCCGGCCAAACCCTTCAGGGCGCTCGGGCCCGCACCGGTAGCCGTGGCCCCCGGGAAGAGGGCAGGTGCCGCAGTGGACAAACCCGCACGGGATGCTGCCGCCCGTGTTGCCGAGGAGCTGACAAGAGGCCACCCCGTCCTGCTGTGGGTGGACTCCTTCTCTGACGCAATGGGCCCTGACGTGGCCCTCGCGGCGGTCAAGGTGCTCCGCGCCGCGGGGTGCGATGTCCAACTCGCCGGGCCGGGCGTGTGCTGCGGACTCACCCTGATCACCACGGGCCAGCTCACAGCCGCGAAAGCGAAGCTGACGAAGACGCTGGACGTCCTGTACCCGCAAGTGGTTGCGGGCCGGACAGTGGTGGGGTTGGAGCCCTCCTGCACCGCCGTGCTGCGCTCGGACCTGCTCGAGTTGCTGCCGGATGACCCTCGGGCCTCTGAGGTGTCCCGGGCGACGAAGACCGTGGCTGAGTTTTTGCGCTCCATTGACTGGACGCCTCCGGTGGCCACGGAGCAGCTGCTGGTCCAACCGCACTGCCACCAACACTCGGTCATGGGCTATCAGCAGGACCTGGCCCTACTCGAGGACATGGGGTGCGACGTCGAGGTCTCAAACGGCTGCTGCGGCCTCGCCGGAAATTTCGGCATGGAGAAAGGCCACTACGAGATCTCAGCGAAGATCGCCGGGGACGGCATCCTGCGCAAGGCCGCAGCCAACCCGGATCGGACGATCATGGCCGACGGCTTCAGCTGCCGCACCCAAGTCTTCGACCTCGCCGGCCTCGACTCCCGACACCTAGTTGAAGTCATCGCCGACGCCTTGGAAGTCCACATGGACGTGCAAAAGCCGAAGTAACGACGCCGAGTCGCCGATCGAGATTCCGTCACCAATTCGAGCGTTCCGTAACTCCTCGGGACAGTTGCATGCCGCTTTGGCCACATTCGAGTGCCTCTCGCTCGGGGAGCGGTGAAGTGTGAGCAGTTATAAAAGCGACATCGCGAATTTTCGAGACACCATGCGGATAGCCGAACCTGGTGCCCTTCCAGTCCCAGAAACCCCGCTTTCAATTTATTGGAGAGTCCATGCGTGAGGTAGAGAATGACCGCCGGTACGGTTTGGCGGCCGCCCTGACTACCTATGCCATCTGGGGTTTCTTCCCTGTGTACTTTGTCCTCCTGAGCGGGGTGCATCCCTTGGAGATTGTGGTGCATCGAGTGCTCTGGGGATCGGTGGTGTTGGTGGGCGTAATCACCGCTGCCCGCCAGTGGACCTCAATCAAAGAGGTGATCAGCAACTCCCGAGCCCGCAACGGACTCGCGCTGGCCTCTCTTCTCATGGGGGTGGTGTGGTTCTTTTACGGGTACGGTGCCCTGACCGGCCGCGCTGTCGACGTCGCACTGGGATACTTCGTTTGTCCTCTGGTCACGATGGTTCTGGCGGTGGCCGTAGAAGGAGAAAGGCTGCGCCCGGCCCAGTGGGTCTCCGCCGTGATAGGTGTCGTCGCCATCGTCGTCGTGACAGTCGGCTACGGCCGCTTTCCGTGGATCTCGAGCATCATTGCAGTTGCTTTTGCTCTTTACAGCCTTGCAAAGAGCCGCGTCGGCCGTGGCGTGAAGGCCACGGTGGGGCTGACCATCGAGTCGATATTCCTGATCCCTGTTGTCGGAGCGATCATGGTATGGCTGTATGCCACTGATCGGGCGTCGTTTGCAGTCGAAGGGCTCGGCCCCACCGAGCTGTGGCTGGTGCTGTCGGGACCTCTGACAGCGCTTCCACTGCTGCTCTTCGCTATAGCTGCCGCTCGTTTGCCGCTGTCCTTGGTCGGCAACCTCCAGTACCTCAACCCCGCACTCCAACTCGTAGCTGGAGTTCTAGTGCTCCAGGAAGAGATGCCGCTGACGCGGTTGCTTGGATTTGGGCTCGTTTGGCTGGCCCTTGCAGTCTTAGTGATTGACGCGTCACAGGCACAAACCCGGAGGGTCAGGCAGCTGGTGCGATGAATCGCTGGGTCAGCGGGACGAAGTCAGACCATCGCCGGGCCGTGATTCCCAGCTGAGGCAGCGACGGCTGCGAAGCCTACGCATCCAATACGACAACACAGACTCCAGACATAGGCGCCGTTATCGGCGTCGAGGCAGTCTCGAGCGGTATAACGCGGCCTGCTTGAGGCAGATGGGAGTGTCAGAACCATTCGAGGGCCGGTTGGGAACCTCCACGCTGACATGTGCGGAGTCCTGCAGTAGTTCCAGCATGGCTTGGATCGGCGCGTCGCCGGCCCCGGGTGGTAGCCGAAGGAATTGGGATTCGGCCACCATGCGTTCCTGCCGCCCGGTCGCCCCTGTTAGTCCCGCTAGGGCCGGACCATGGTCCTTGAGGGCCAGCGGCGCGTCGCACAGTTGGAGGATCGGGAATAGCCCTGGGTTGTCCGCAACTATCTCCAGCCGCGCCCCGGTGCGCACGAAATGCAGCATGTCCAGCTCGACGGCACATCCCGCCCGTTCGGCTAGCGCCACCGCGTCGTCATAGTTGTTCAGATGGCGGTAGGCGATGGGTTCGAGGACGGCAAGGACGCCGTAGGTGCGGGCGTCGACGGACAACCGCTCGACGACACTTCGACTACCTGAACCAGCTCACCGCATGGGGCTACACCGCCAGCGCCGTCGAAAAAATCATCCTCGACAAGCACACCGCCGACACCGAATGATTTGAAATGGGCCGGGCGGCTGATCCCCCAAAGCAGCCGCCCGGCCCTACCATTCGCAGGGTACGGAACCTGCCGTAAGCCGGGCGGTCCGCCGAGTGTGAACCACAGCATCCACTCACCAGCGACGGACCGCCATTCACCGCAACCACCCAGCTAGCCAGTCTCCAGCCGCGCGACCAGGAACAACGAGGTACCAGGTAGCGGCAGCACAACAACCTTTCAGCCAAGCTGAACCACAGATTTCCTTTGCCCAAGGGAAAACAGGCAGGCCGGCCAATTAGTGGC
>NZ_JBNHHB010000125.1:0-15004 GCF_059091905.1 Arthrobacter sp. Dra40 | reverse complement strand
GCAACGGACCCGCCACGTTCCGCCCGAACACCGTTGCGCTGCTCGTGGTGCTGATTCCGTTGGTCTGGACCGCCGGGCGGGCCGTGGCCCGGATCGTGCACGCTGCCAAGAAGTAGCCGCAGACCGGCCGCATGAACAGGGGCAGGCGCGGCGCAGGCCAGTCCCCGGACTCTTCCCGCAGCCCTCGCCCTGAGCACTAGCGGACACCACTGCCGGACCGTAGGCTCGGACGTACCAGCGGACCAACAGATTCGAGGACTCCCCATGAAACTGAGCCATATTCCGTTGCGCCTCTCCACCGGGGCGTTCATTCTCAACTCCGGCCTGGGCAAGCAGGACCTGGACAAGGACAGCGCCGCGGCCATGCAGGCGATGGGCAGCCGCGCGTTCCCCCAGCTGCGGGAAATGGACCCGGAGAAGTTCGGCAAGCTGCTCGCCTACGGTGAAACCGCCCTCGGCGCGGCGCTGCTGCTGCCGTTCGTTCCCAGCCGACTGGCCGGGCTGGGCCTGGCGGCCTTCTCCGGTTCGCTGCTGACCATGTACCTCAAAACGCCCAAAATGACCACCGAAGGCGGCATCCGGCCCAGCCCGGAAGGCACTCCCTTAGCCAAGGACGTCTGGATGTTCGGCATCGCACTGGCACTGATCCTGGATACCAAGGACAAGAAGCCGAAGGTACTCACGACCATCCAGCCTCTCTAGGCAAGGACACCGGAAGTCAGGACGACGACGGGGCCAGGCTCCGACGTCGGGCTCCCTGTCCTTCACGCCACCGCACGTGCCGGCCGCCGGTTCCAGCGTGAGATGATGGAAGCCATGGCCGCACACACTTTTCCGCTGGTTGATGTCAGCGAAATCATCCGGCTGGTGGGCGGCGCCGCCTTTGCCCGCGGGAAAATCTACGCCTCCGACGGCTCGGTCGCCGAGCTCGACTGGGACCCCTCTGTCCGCCTGCTGACAGCCAAGGTGATCGGCACCGCCGCCTTGCCCTACCGCTGCAGGATCTACCTGGAAGCCGGCAAGCCGGGGCAATGGCGTCCGGTCTCGTCCTCCTGCAACTGCCCCGTGGGCGACGACTGCAAACACGTGGCGGCCGTGCTCCTGGCCAGCAACAGCAAGCACGTCGTCACCAGCCCGGCCTTTGCCCGGGAGCCGGAACCGGAACCGTCCGGCTGGCAGGATTCGTTGGAGGGCCTGATCGGCGGCACGCCGGACAGCACCGGCCGGGGAACCGGCACCGCGTCGAAGGCCAAAACGAAGAAAACCTCCGCGCTGGGACTGCAGTTCGAACTGCTGGAGCCGGGGCGGCGGCAGGATCGCCAGTACCGGCCCTCCGGCCTGTCCCTGCCGCAGGCCTCCGCCCCCGGTCCCAACTGGACCCGCCAGGCAGGCAACCGGCTGCGCGTGGGGGTCCGTCCCGTGCTGCAGAACGAGACCGGCCGGTGGATCCGCAGCAAGCTGCGCTGGAACACGATCAGCTACAAGACCTACGGCCTGCCGCTGGACACCGAACAGCACCGCTGGTTCAGCCAGTTCGCGCCGCTGCACCGGGCCACCGGCCTCACCTACTTCGGCGAAGACAACGACTGGCTCTTTCTGGACGAGTTCAGCAGCCCGCTGCTGTGGGAGCTCTTTGCCGAAGCCAAGCGCCTGGGCATCGCCCTCATCGGCGCCAAGGCGGACACCGTCGTCGAAATCCGGGATCAGGCAGTGATAGGCCTGGACGCCCACCGTGACGGCGCCGCTTCAGCACCGGCGGCAGAAACCTCCGAAGAGGTGCGCCCCGAAGCTGGCGCCGAAGGCACCCCCGTCGAAGCCGCGGCGGAAGCGGCGGAGGCGCCGGCCGTCGAAGCGGTGACTCCCGGCGCTACATCGGAAACATCCGACCCGGCACCTGCCGACTTGGTCTTGACGCCCTCGCTGCGGATCGATGGCCGGGAACTGCCCACGCACACGGCGGGCATCGTCGGCACGCACGGCGTCTACCACTATGCCGTGGACGGTCAGACCGTCATCACGCTGGCTCCCACCGCGCACGCCGTGACCGACCAGGAAGCGAACCTGCTGCTTTCCGGCACACCGCTGACGGTTCCGGCCGCCGACGTCGAGCAGTTCATGGAGCGCTACTACCCCGTGCTCAGCCAGCGCATCGCTGTGGCCAGCAGCGACAAGTCCGTCAGCTTCCCGGAGATCGTTCCCCCGCTGCTGGTGCTGACCGCGTCCTACCGCAAGGGCAACGTGCTCCAGCTCGGCTGGCACCTCGAGTACCGGCACGGGGACAAGGCGCTGCGCCTGCCGGTCGATGAGGAACCCGACGGCAGCCACTACCGCGACGTAGCGGCGGAAAAGGATCTGTTGGAGGCGGCCGCGGCCGTACCGGGAGTGGGTACGACGGCGGCGCGCACCTTGCGGGACATGGCCACCGTTGATTTCACCCGCTACACCCTGCCCGCCCTCGAACAGGTCGACGGCGTGCGCGTGGACATCGTGGGCGAAAAACCCGATTACCAGGAGCTGACCGAAGCACCCGAGCTGACCATCAGCACGGTGGAGACGGACGAGAGCGACTGGTTCGACCTGGGCGTCATGGTCCGGGTCGCCGGCCGCACCGTCCCCTTCGGGAACATTTTCAAGGCCCTGGCCCGCGGGCAGACAAGGCTGTTGCTGGTCGACAAGTCCTATCTGTCGCTTGAGCAGCCTGTCTTTGACCGCCTGCGCCAGCTGGTGGATGAAGCCCGGCAGATGCAGGACCGGGAATCCGGCGAACTGCAGATCAGCCGCTACCAGGCCTCGCTGTGGGAGGAGCTGGAGGAAGTCGCCACCGAAACGGTGCAGGCCCGCAGCTGGCGCGAATCCGTGAAGGGCCTGTTGGAGCTGGAAGCAGTGGAGCAGACGCCGCTGCCCGCCGGCCTGGACGCCGACCTGCGCCCCTACCAGGCCGAAGGCTTCAACTGGCTGGCGTTCCTGTGGCAACACCGGCTGGGCGGCGTACTGGCCGACGACATGGGACTGGGCAAGACACTGCAGACCCTGGCCCTGCTGCTGCATGCCAAGCAGCACGGCGAAGCCGGAACCGCACGGCCGTTCCTGGTCGTCGCGCCCACTTCCGTGGTGTCCAACTGGGTTAACGAGAGCCACCGCTTCGCCCCCGACCTCCGGATCGAGGCCATCGGCGACACGCAGGGCCGCGGCCGCCGGCCGCTGTCCGAGATCACCCCGGACATCGACGTCGTCGTGACCTCCTATACGCTGTTCCGGCTGGATTTCGAGACCTACCAGGAAACGGAGTGGGCAGGCCTGATTTTGGACGAGGCCCAGTTCGTCAAAAACCGGGCCACCAAGGTCCACCAGTGTGCCCGCGAGTTGCGCGCACCGTTCAAGATGGCGATCACCGGTACCCCCATGGAGAACAACCTGATGGAGCTGTGGTCCATCTTCTCCATCGTCGCGCCCGGGCTTTTCCCGTCCGCCGTCCGGTTTGTGGACCAGTACCAGCGGCCGATCGAACGCAGCCAGGACAGGGAGCTGCTGCAGAAACTGCGCCGCAGGATCAAACCGCTGATGATGCGCCGCAGCAAGGAAGCCGTGGCCGAGGACCTGCCGGAGAAGCAGGAGCAGATCCTTGAGGTGGAGCTGACGCCCAAGCACCGGCGGATCTACGACACGCACCTGCAGCGCGAGCGCCAGAAGGTGCTGCGGCTGGTCGAGGACATGGACAAGAACCGGTTCACGATCTTCCAGTCGCTGACCCTGTTGCGCCTGTTGAGCCTGGACCCGTCCCTGGTGGATCCGAAATACTCCTCGGTCCCGTCCAGCAAGCTGGGAGTGTTGTTCGAACAGCTCGAAGACGTGCTTGGCGAGGGGCACCGGGCCTTGATCTTCAGCCAGTTCACCAGCTACCTGAAGAAAACCGCCCAGCAATTGGACGCCGCCGGCATCGAGTATTGCTATCTGGACGGCTCAACCCGCCGCCGCGCCGAGGTCATCGAGAAGTTCAAGAGCGGCAACGCGCCCGTGTTCCTGATCAGCCTGAAGGCCGGCGGCTTCGGGCTCAATCTCACCGAAGCCGACTATTGCTTCCTGCTGGACCCTTGGTGGAACCCTGCGACCGAGGCCCAGGCAGTGGACCGCACGCACCGGATCGGCCAGACCAAGAACGTGATGGTCTACCGGATGGTGGCCAGAGGCACGATCGAAGAGAAAGTCATGGCGCTCAAGGATCGCAAGGCAAAACTGATCTCGTCGGTACTCGAAGACGACGCGATGTTCTCCTCTAAGCTCACAGCCACCGACATCCGCGGGCTGTTCGGCGAGTAGTCGAGTCGCCCGCTCGGGGCGACTGAGCGAAGCGTCGGGTCCTCAGCGGACGGAAGTCCCGGTCCCCTTACCGGGCAACGACCTGCAGGAGCCGCCAGCCCTCGGGCACCTGCGCCTCAAGGGCAGCCTTGGCGTCGGCATAGGAGTCGCCTTCGGCCGACAATTCCCTGGTTTCGACCGGCTGGATGATTCCCACAACTTTGACCACGGACTAAAGATATCCCCGCTTGCCCCGGGGCTGCGGCAACCCGGACCATGCTTCCGGTCACGTCCGCCCCGCAGGTCCCGCTCGCATCCGCCCGGAAGGGCTTCGGTCACGTCCGTCCCAAACGGCCGGTCACCGCCGTCGGGCTATGGTGGTGGCTGGGGACAATTCACGCAAGGACCGTTGCGTCGACCGGAGACAAGGGGGCAGAGTGCTGGCACTGGTACGCCATGGACAGACCGACTGGAATGCCGAAGGCCGGCTGCAGGGGCATACGGATGTGCCGCTCAACACTGTGGGCAGACAGCAGGCACGTGATGCCGGAGACATGCTCTCCGGCGGTGACTGGGACGTCCTGGTGTCCTCACCGTTGGGACGCGCGATGGAAACCGCCCGGATCATCGGCAGCCGAGTGGGGCTGGAATTGGCGGACACCCTTCCCGGGCTCCGCGAGCGCGATTACCGCGGGATCGAAGGCACCGTGCTGCGCGGCCTGCACCGGCCGCAGATCAACGACCTCATGCGGCAGGCCGAACCGGAAACGCAGGTGGCAGCCCGCGGCATCGCCGCCCTGCAGGACCTGCTCCGGATGTACCCGGACCGCAACATCATTGCGGTGGCACACGGGACGATCCTGCGGCTCACACTGAACGCACTGCACGGCACGTTGCGGGACCATATCGCCAACGGTGAAACAGTGGCACTGGAACCGGACGTGGTGCTCGGCTACCGGGCTGACCCGGACCAGGTGTCCGTGATCTCCTGACGACGGTGCGCCGGCCCCCGGCGACACCACCGGTACCCTCGTCAGACGGTCCTCGGGAACAGGCCGGGCCGGCGAGCCCGGTTACTGGCTCGCGTCCAGGTGCGAGTGCAGGACAGCCACTGCGCGCTGGGGCAGTTCCTCCCGCGGGGCACACCAGTCCACCCAGCGGTGCAGGAAGGCTGTCAGCTCGGCCGGATCAACCGGTTCCAGCCCGCCTTCGGCCAGCACGGTCTCGCGAATCAAGTCCAACTTGACCGGGCTAACCCGGGTGAGCCGCCCGCCGTCGTAATCCCAGCCGTAGCCGAGGACGCGGTTCACCATGCCGAGTTCGGCCGCCGATTCATGCCCGGTCTCCCGCAGATACCGCCCGGCCATCTCGGCTATCTCCTGCTGCCGGAGCGCCTCGAGGTCGTCTTCCGGACCGGCGGTTTCCGGACCTCCCGGTTCCGGGCCTCCCGATTCCGGCCCGGCCGGGTCCGGTTCGCGGCCGCCGGGCTCGGACGGTCCACCGCCGGGTCCGGCGCCGGGCTCAGTATCGTCGAGCTCGGCATAGTCTTCGTCGGAGAGCCAATCCTCGCTCTCATCCTCCGTGTCGTCCGCCAACTCAATGATGGTGCGCAGCCACGCCTGCGCCACCCAGCGGCGGGCACCGAAGTCTTCGTCCACCATGTGTTCGGGCAGGTCCATCGAAGCGTCCAGGCCTTCCCACGCGTCCAAGGCGGTGCCGGTCAGGTCGGCGTCGGCATCAAGCACCAAGCCTTCTTCCTGGGCATCCGCGTTCAGGTCCCTGAGCGCCGCGGCGGGGTCGTCCACCAGACCGGTTTCCATCACCGTTCCGCCGAAAATATTGCCGTCCAGCAGCACCAACAGCCCGATCTTCTCGGTGCCGGCCGTGAATTCGAAGAGCGTGTTGACTTCGTCGCCGAAAGCGTCCGCGTAGCGGTGCATGGCGGTCACGGTCACCGGGTGCTTGGCCCACTCCGGTTCGGTAAACCCGTCGGCGACCAACCGGTCAGCCAGCGTTTCGGCGTCACGGCGCATGTCCGGGCGATCAATCAGGAAGGCCAGCGCCCGGAGCATCGGCACGGCGGCGGGGCCGGTGCGGTCTTCTGCCAGGTCGAGCCACGCATAGAACAGCTCGTGACGGCGCGGCTGACCCGACTCGTCCGGGGTGTCCCACAGGTCCAGCAGGTAGCCGCCCAGCGAGTGCGCTTCGATGGGGCTGGGCGACTCGATTGTTTCCGCAAACGGGCCCTCCAGCTCAAGGTAGAGCTCCAGCAGCGGGTCACCGCCGGAGCCGGCACGCGGACCGGAGCCGGGCGGGCGGTTCTTCAGCTTTTTCGGCTTGCGTTTGCGGCTCACTGGGCTCATGGGTCGAGTCTGTCATGCCGGCCGCTGCGATGGTAAGCGCCGGAACGAGGCGAGGCGGCCTCCGGGAACGGCCGCACCGCGCACGGAAATTTTGAGGCCTGGCCACCTGCTATGACGGTGTTTTGCGAGGTGGCGAGGAACTGGGCCGGTGGGAAAACATCAGCCCCGGATGTCACACTGGCCACATGCCGTTTTACCAGGATGCCGACGCCACTGAACCGCTGACGGCCATCCACCTGGTCCAGCGCAGCAAGAGGTGCTTTCAGTTGGCAGTGCCGTTCTACTACCAATTGGACGCAGCCTCCCCCATGGTTCGGATTGAGGCGCACAACCTCGCTGCCGGACTTGAGCACAACTCGAGCGATCTGGCCTCGGTGCCCACCTGGATGTGGGGACTGATAGCCAGTTACGGCCGGCAAACGGCACCGGCACTGTTGCACGACCAGCGAAAGGCAACGTCCTCCCGGTTTCCGCACGAGGAGGCGCTACGGTTGCGCCGAACCTATGACGAGGAATTCCGCCGCGCACTGCTGGACACCGAGGTGGCTGCCTTGCGTGCCCGGCTGATGTGGGCGGCCGTGTCCGTCCAGGCCAACCTTGAGCATGCCCGGATCCGCGGTTGGCTGTTGGCCTCCTCGGTGGGGATCGCGGCGCTGGCGCTGGTGGCCGCCGTCGGGCTCATGGTGGCCGGGGCAGGCATTGCGCCCCTGGCAGCGGCCGTTGTGCTGACCGTCCTGCTGTGCCTGGCTTGGAGCCGGGACTGGGCAGTGGTCGCCGTCCTTGCCCCGGCTTTCGCCCTGTTCTCCCCCGTGCTCGCCGCAGCACTGGCCGGTTCCCTGCTGCTCTGGCTCTGCGAAACGCTCTGGTGGGCAGCCTCCAAACTCTTCGTAAAACGTCACGAACCGCCCCCCGTCATCGGGCCCTTGGCCAGGACCTTGAAGCCGTGAGCCGCATCAGCACGCTCGGGCTCCTGATGCCGGCACCGGCCGCTGGAACACAGCCAACACCGCCTATATGGTTTGATTGGCAAAACCAAACGGAAACAGCTAAACTTGAAGCATGCCCCCCAGCTCCCGCAAACAGCCCGATCCGGGCGTCATGATCCGTGACGCCGTGGCTCAAGTGGTGCGCTGGACATCCCATGCGGACACGCGGAAACAGCTCTTCGATCCGCGCGAGGCCGGGCTGACACCAACGGACGTAGCTCTGCTTGAGTACATCGACGACAAGGGCCCCGTCCGGGTCTCGGAACTGGCCACGCAGCAGGGCGTGGACAAGTCAACCATGACCCCGCAGGTCCGCCGCTTGGAGGAAAAAGGGCTGGTGGACAAGCAGGCCGATCCGGACGACGGCCGGGCCACCCTGCTGACTGCTTCCACGGCCGGACGACGGATGCACAGGAACATCGGCAAAGCCGGCGCCGCCGTCGTCGATGAGATCCTGGCGGATTGGCCCGCCGAAGACCGTGAAACCTTTGCCCTCCTCTTCACCCGCTTCGCCGAGCAACTCATGCGCGGTGAACCCTCCCCCCGAAACGACACAGAAAGGAACACGACCGGCGATGTCATCCAAGGCTCTTGAGCAAGGTGGCAAACACGATCTGCACACGCTTTCTTCCCGGCTGACCGCCACCCGGCGGATGCTGGAGCACAAAGTGCGTACCGCCGGTTTGCTGTTCCCGCTGCTGACCCTGGCCGCCACGGCGGCATTCTGGGCTATCGTCTGGCTGCTCGACACCGCCCCCGGCCACGCCCTCTCCCCGGTGAATGCACTGCTGCGGATCTACGGCACCGGCATCGCGGTCGTCGCCAGCATGGTCATTGTCGGTGCCTCCCTCTGGCTGATCGCGAAGCGGCTGGGCTACGCCGACCGGTTCGCCGAGGTCCTCTTCGAGCACGTCGATGACATCGGCCCCGTTCCGGCCCTGGCCGGCAACGTGTTCCCAAGCGCCCCGGCACCGGCAGCCAAGCGCACCTACCCGGCACTTCCCGCGGGGGCTCCTGCCCTGCTGCAGCTGGAAGCTGCCAACAACGACGGCGCGCGGCCGGCTTCCGTACTGATGGCACCCGCTGCTGCGCAGCGCGGGACCGCGGCAAGCACCGGTGCGGCCGGAGCACCGCCGGATCAACAGTTTGCCGCTGCCCGGAGCCGCGCGGCCAACACCGCACCCGCGACGGACTGCCGCACGGCCGCGCCGCTGGCCAAGGGCAATCCCCTGAAAAAGGGCAAGGGCCGCAAGAAGTAGCAGCCCCCTCCATCCCAATGACCGGCGTCAGCGAACGGGCGCCGGTCATTGTCTTCCCCGCATGTTCCCGGCCCGGTGCTCTGCCCTGGGCCGGTGCGTGGCCCCGCTTGGGCTGCCCGGCGCGTGCTGCCCGCCCCGGCCGGGCTGCCCGGCGCGTGCTGCCCCGCCCCGGTTGCGCTGGCGGCGCAGCTGGTGGCCGGGTCAGGCGCCGGACGGATCCAGCTGGGCTGCCGCCGCGGCCTGGTGATCCGGGTGGCCCGTTTGCAGCGCATACATTCCATAGCCCACGGGTGCGGCCGCTATTAATTCAGCGCAATGCTCTCCGAGCCGGGGCGGGACGCGTCCGCCTTCGTCCCGAAAGGTCCGGACCGTTAGGTCAAAGGCCTCGGCCGTGGACACCATGTGGTGGGCGCTAAAGTCCACCGCCGGGTCACCGACCCTCGCCGTCGTCCAATCCAGCACTGAACGGATCTCATATTCCTCGTCCAGCAGCAGATGGGCGGGGTACAGCTCGCCGTGCGTGAACGCCGTAAAGTCGGGCCAGTAGCTGTCGTCGGCCAGCCAGGCGTTCCAGCGCTCCAGCAGTTCGGGGGCAACCCGGAACTCCGCCCTGACCGCGGACACGTTCGTGCGCCACTCCTCGCGGACCTCGGCGGCGGTCAGGGCCGGGACACCCTTGGCGCGGGCTTCGTCGGCGCCGATGCGCTGCAGTTGGGCGATCAGCCGCCCCAGGGAGGCACAGTAGGCCGGTGACTCGCGGTCGAAGTGCCAGACCGGCTCGCCGTCCTCCAGCGTCAGGCCAGGCTCGCCCGGCAATTCCTGGTAGGCGATCACACTACGGTTCCGGATGCGCCAGTCCGGCACCGCGGCGGAAATCCTGTTCTTGACCAGGTCCAGGATCCTGGCCTCGTCAGCCATCTTCGAGGAGACGTCCGGCCGCCGCGGAATTCTGAATACCCACCTCTTGCCGTCGTGCGCGGTTGCGTACGCGACCAGGTAGTCCAGCCCGGCTTCGTTGAAGTGCACGGACTTGGGATCAACGGTCAGCCCGTTTTGCGAGGCGAGATCGGCGACGGTATCCGGTGTGTAGTCGGTCGCTGCGCTCATGGGTGCCCTTCAGTCGCCTTGGTGCCACTGTAGTCAAGAGCCCAGGCCGAGGCCATCACAGCGCCGGCGCTGCCGCGGGCCTGCCCAGGCCTTGCGGAAAGCACGACGGCGGTGCCCCGCCCCGTAGGGCAAGGCACCGCCGTCGACGGTTCCTACAGAATGGCTATTTTCTTCGCTTAGCCGCGGTTCGCCAGGTCGTCGGCCGCCACTCCCCTGCGCAGGGTCGCGCCGCGGAAGAACTCCGGGTTGCGCCGATACATGAGCACCATCAGCACCGCCCCGAGCAGGATCACGCCGCAGCCGAGTACGAATACCAGGCCCAGGCCGCCGATCGACGAACCGGAACCGTAGGCCGGGTCCATCGAGTCCACGGCCGTCTGGACGAACATCACCAGCAGGATGACGCCTCCCAACAGCGGCGCCAGGAACTTGAGCCCGAATCCGCGCAGCGAAGTGAAAGCATCGGCCCGGAAGTACCAGACGCATGCCAAGGCGGTGACGCCGTAGTAGAAGCAGATCATCATGCCCAGCGCGGTGATGGTGTCCCACAGCGCGTTCTCGGACATCACCCGGGTGACGGTGTAGAAGCCGCCGGCCGCCACTGCTGCGGCGACGGTGGCGTAGCTGGGTGACTTGTACCTCGGGCTGATCGTGCCGTATCCGGCCGGCAGCGCCCGGTAGTGGCCCATGGCGAGCATGGTCCGGGCGGGCGAGACGAAGGTGGACTGCAGCGACGCCGCCGAACTGCTCAGCACGGCCAGCGACATCAGGATAGCGAACGGTCCCATCACCGGGCCGGCGAGCGTGGCGAAGATGCTCTCCTGGTTCTCCGGATTGCCGGCGCCCAGGCCTTCGGTGCCTACACCCGCGTAGGCCAGCACGGCCAGTGCCACGGTCATGTAGATCACGACGATGACCATGATGGTTGCCGCGGCGGCACGGCCCGGAGTCTTCTCCGGGTCCTTCGTCTCCTCGTTCATGGTGAGGGTGACGTCCCAGCCCCAGAAGATGAAGATGGACAGCGAGATGCCGGCAGCGAAGGCCGAGAAGGACTCGACGCCGAACGGGTTGAACCAGTCGGCGGAGATCTCCAGCGCGTCAAACGCCGTGCCGCCCGCCACATGGCCGAAGGCAGCCACGGCGAACCACACGAGCACCACCACTTGGAACGCCACCAGCACATACTGGAAGGTCTTGGTGGTTTCCATGCCACGGTACGAGATCCAGCAGGCCAGCCCGATGAAGATCCAGGTAGTGGCGATGTTCAGCGGCAGGTTGTTGGTCAGGTCCGCAAGAGCTGCGTTGCCGGTGAGCTGGGCGAGCATCAGGTAGAAGAAGTCGACCGCCACCGCCGCCAGGTTGGAGAGCACGATCACCGTTGCGGCGATCAGCCCCCAGCCGCCCATCCAGCCCACCCAGGGACCGAAGGCACGGGTGGCCCAGGTGAAGGACGTGCCGGAATCCGGCATGGCGTTGTTCAGCTCGCGGTAGCCGAGGGCCACCAGCAGCATCGGAATGAAGCCCACCAGGAAAATCGCGGGCAGGTGCACGCCGACCTCGGCGATCGTGGGGCCGAGCGCCCCGGTCAGTGTATACGCCGGCGCGATGCAGGAGACGCCGATGACGACGGCGCCGAGCAGGCCGACCGAACCGGATTTCAGGCCCTTCCGGCTCAGGCCGCCCGCGGTGTGCCCGGCCTTGGTGATGGTACTGGTCATGGTCATGCCTCCTTGCGGCCGGCGCCGTCGGAATGTCCAGCGCCCTTGGGCGGGCCCGGATCTTCGGTAAGTTGTGCGGCCCCCAGGTAGCCGCGCGGGACCACCACCATGGGAACCGGCAGCGCCCGCAGCACCTTGCTGGCCGTCGCCCCGAGGAACATCCGGTTGTGCGGCGCCAGCCGGCTGGAGCCGATCAGCATCACTTCGCCTTCGTCCCACTCCAGCGCGTCGATGGCGTCTTCGATCGAACGGCCCTCAGCGACGCCGGCGGTCACCCGACCGGGCAGCACCGCTTCTGCCTGTGCCAGCCGTTCCTTCACGTGGGCTTCAGCCCGGGATACCGCGTCCGCGTCGGAGGAATCCAGCGGCACCAGCGAGAGCAGCCTCAGGTCCAGGCCCCGCCGATGGCCGGCGTTCAAGGAAACCTGCATGACCTCGTCCGCCCCAGCCCGGTTGCCGACACCCACCGTGATCCGCGAGACGGATTCGGTGCGCCGGTAGCCGCGAGGCGCCAGCGCCACGGGGACCGTGGACGCGTGGAGCAGTCCGCTGGCGACGGTGCCGACGCTGAAGCGGCGGAAAACACTGTTGCGCCCGGCACCGATCACGATCAGCGTCGCGCCGAATTCCTCAGCGGCGGCAATCAGGCCCTCGGCGTTGGAGTCGGCGGGGCGAACATGGGCGCGGGCCGGAACGTCGTCGGGCACCATCTCGAGTCCCTCGGCCAGCCACTGCTGGATCTGTTCGGAGAGGATCCCGCCGAAGCCGGATTCCGGCCGCGGATAGGCGCCCGAGTAGGGCGAGGATTCGGGCAGCACCATGACCAGGTCGAGGCTGGCACCCTGCCGGCGGGCCAGCGCCGTCGCGAGGTTGACCGCTTCGCGTCCGCTGTCCGTGGCGGTGTAGGCCACAACATAGCGTCGCATGCCTAGCCCTTCCGGCCGGCGGCAGGGACGGGTTCAGCGGCGTCGGCCGCGTGTGCTTCGAGGATGCGGGCGGCGGTGCCGCGGCCCATCCGCACCGCGCCGTCCACGTGCTGGTAGCCAGCGCCGGCCAGATCGGAACAGGACCAATAGATCGGTCCCACCGGAGTCGACTGGTCCTTGCCGTAGCGGGACAGGCCGCCCAGATCGTAGCTGGAGGCGTAGGCGCCGCGGGTCCATTCCTCGGATCCCCAGTCCGACTCGTAGTACACCACCGGATCCAGCGCGGCCGGGCCGAGGTAGTCGGCGATAGCGGAGAGGATCGCGGCCTTGCGCTCCCCCGCACTGAGTGCGAACATCGCGTCGGCCTTCTCATCGCTCACGAAGCCGACCAGGGTTCCGCGGGAGTCGCCGTGGTTGGTGTTGTCGTACACCTCCTGGACCACCGAGTTGGCGCCGAAGCACGTTCCCGAGAGGCCGTCGGCCCGCCAGAACGGCGTCTCGTAGACGGCGTGGACCTTGATCACCAGGCCCAGCGACTGGTGCTGGTGCATCTGGTGCTGCCGGCGCGGCAGCGGCGGTTCGTAGGAGACGCGCGAATACAGGTTCGGCGGCACGGCCATCACGGCGTAGCGCGCCTCCACGGTGACACCGTCCGCGGTGGCGGTCACGCCGCCCTCGTGCCAGCGCAGCGCGCGGACGGGGGCGTTGAGCACAACGTCATCGCCCAGCTCGGCGGCCACGCGCACGGAGACCTCCTGCATGCCGCCCACTACGCGCTTGTCCAGAATGAAATTGTCGTCCACCAGGTTGCTGAACGAACCGGCCGAAGCGGCCATCAGGACCGCCTGCAGCACCGAGAACGAGTGCGCGGGCTTGGTCAACATGCCGCCGGCCACAAACAGGCCGATGTTGTTGCAGGCTTCCTCGTCCGCGGACTGCTGGCGCAGCCACTGGTGGAAGGAGATGGTGTCCAGCTCCCGCGCCTTCGGGTGCGCCCACGGTTCCTCGGCGCCCACCTCGTCCGCCAGGGCGTCCAGCAGGTCGATCAGCCGGTTCATCTCGGACTCGGTGGAGGCGCTGACCGGGAACATGGCACCGGTGTAGCGCTTGGCTTCGCCCGCCGCGTTCAGGTAGACGCTCTCTCCCTCGCGGTAGCGGCTGTAGGTTTCCAGCCCCAGCTCGTCCAGCAGCTCCAGCAGCGCGGTCTGGTCCGGTGAAACCCACTGTCCGCCGATCTCGAGCATCGCGCCGTCCACCACGTCGGTCCAGGTGCGGCCGCCCACCCGGTCGCGCGCCTCCAGCACGGCCACGGACATCCCCGCGCGTTTCAGGTCACGTGCCGCGGTCAGCCCGGAAGGCCCGGCGCCGATAACCACTACGTCCCGCTTCAACTTGCTCACTGTGTTCAACTCCCATGTCGTGCTCTGGCGGTCCGGCAGCATGCGTGCCCGGCCCTATGGCTAAATGAACGTCATTCATTTAGCTTGCATACTGTAACCCGCGCCACAGCCTTTTGAAAACCAGTGCTGTCACAGCCCGGTGGAGAGCGTTGCGTAGGATGGCCTGACAGGTCGTACCGCCGCGACCCGCACGGCCGAAGGAGTAGGAGCCCGTGGTGACAGCACGCCCAGTGCGCGAGGAAGCTTCCGTCCACAACGGGCACCGTCCCGCTGGGCGCCCAGTCCACAAACTGCTGTCCAAGGAACTGATGACGACGGCGGCGCTCGGCCTGATTGAATCGCGCGGCTACGAGGGGCTCACCATGTCCGCCCTGGCGCGCAGCCTGGGCGTTGCCCCCTCGGCGCTGTACAACCACGTGGCATCCAAACACGATGTCCTGCTGCTGCTCCAGGATCACCTGATGGCGGGCGTGAACGTGAGCGTGTTTGCGGAACTGGAGTGGCCGGACGCGGTGCGCCGCTGGGCCTGGTCTTACCGGGACGCTTTCACCCACCATGCCCCGCTGATTCCAGTGATCGCGGTATTGCCCGTCACCGGCGCCCCGCACACTTTGGCCATGTACGAGGCTGTTACCGCCGGCTTCCTGCAGGCCGGGTGGCCCGAACCGCAGGTGGTGCCGGCGATCGTGGCCCTGGAGTCCTTCATCTTCGGGTCCGCCTTCGACGTGACCGCACCCGCGGACATCTTCGAATCCGGCGAGCTGGCCGACGCCAACCCGGTGTTCACGTCCGCCGTGCGGTCGCAGGAGCCCGGCCCCTCCGGCTCGGCGGCCGACGCTGCCTTCGAGCTTGGTCTCGAGGCATTGATCGCCGGCCTCCAGGTCCGGCTGCAAGCCGCCCGGTCCGCCTGACCCCTGGCTGACTCCCCCGCTGCTGCGGGAAGTCGCCT
>NZ_JBNHHB010000124.1:0-15013 GCF_059091905.1 Arthrobacter sp. Dra40 | reverse complement strand
TGCACGCCTTAGCGTTACCGAGTCCAATACAGCCTTCAATTACGCTGGCGCGGCTTCGCCACGCGCCCACATCTCCTGTATCTATTCACCCTTCTGCATACACAGGAGTGGCCGTCAGGCCAATGCCCTGGCCACGTCACGAGACCAGGCCGGAACTGCTTGCCGCGTAGGCGCGTCATCCCCATGGAAAGAGCCTCCACCCAGTACCGTCGGAGCGGGTGTGACTGACGGAGGGCCACCAGGCAGAGATAAGGGGTACAGATAATGCGGGTGACACGATCTCTCTGGCTACTGCCACTGACCATGGGAATTCTGTTAGCTGCCGGCTGTTCAACTGGCACTCCAGCTACATCACCAACTGACGTCTCGAACGAGAACAAGTCCATAGACAGTGCAGAAATGGTCCCGGGCGAGGAATTCGTATATTTCCCGGGCGAAGAAGCCTTGGGTGAGCTTCCCGAAGGGCACCAGTACGCTTACCGGTTCAACGATGAAACAGGCAAAACAACGTTCCTTGGAGTACGTGCGCCCGACGGCACCATCGCCGACACCGTCCAATGGGAAAACCCGCTCGCCCACGTTAGCCCCTCGAGGCCTAATGCGGTGCGTCTCGCGGTCGAGGCCAAGCTGGAGAAGCTGCGCGGCCAGCAGAACGCTGCCGAGATTCAGGCGGTCGTTGAATCGGAAAAACCGGCAGAGCTCTTGTACGACGCCGAGACCAATCAGTACGTCGCGGGTTTTCTGATCGAGCCGCAGGCTTGATCGTAGGCAGTTCAACGATTCACGCTGGCGCGTGCCCTCCAGGGGACGGGACCACTCTCTCTGAGCGACTAACGGTGTTCAGTGCCTGCGGATCGTTTTGCCTTCCTCCATGCCAGAAACTGGGCAATGAAAACACCGAGGAACACCAATCCCAGCAACAGGCCGACCCAACGCAACCGAGGTAATCCATCAATAACGGCAACGAAGATCCACCATGCTCCTGTAATTGCCCAGAAGATAACTGCCCATAGCGGTGGGGGCTGGGCCTGCTTCCGCTGTCTCATGTCCGAAAGAGTAGGCGGTTGATCGTGGAGGGGACTAGAGCCGGCCCAGCAGCCGGCGCAGGAAAGGGACGGGCTGGCGCCCGTCCTTCTCTGTGTTTGGAAACGGAGGGCAAGGCGTGGCACGCATCCACAGTGAAGGCAGTGTTGGAGTCGGTCACGCTGCGGCGTGCCCTCCAAGGAGCTACCAACTAGCATGAGGCCAGGGTTGACTTCTACATGTTCAGATGAGGGAAATCCATGAGATCGACTCACCCCCTGCCTGGTAATCCGTGGCCGCACGACATGGCCATCACTGTGGATTTTCCGCATCACGTGTCACTCCTGCTCTTCATTCGCAGCGCATGGGGCATCGCCCAGGACGCCAATATTCCTGCGTTGGATCCGGCGCCCAATGCAGGATCATCCAAAATTCCTGCGACCGCGGAGAGTGCTGACTGGAGCGCCCTCTGGGAACGTGCCTGGACACGCGCATGGGCGTGGTACGGCGTAGAGGACCAGAAGAACCACCACCCAACGTCGGAACTCCTGCGCACGCTTTCGCAGCCCGATCAACCGTTGCACCCGGCATTCCCACCCGACTGGACAGCCGAACACGGCTTGGAGGGAGTGGACCTCGACGCCTTCAATGCCTGGTCAAGACAACTGCAGCCCAACTACATGCAGCTCCCTCTTGAACAACACCCCGAGCGTCGCTGTTTGCCGGCGCTGATCGACGCCTGGAAGACCGGCCTGGAGACCATTCTGGTCTTGCCTTATCAGGGGTACTACGCCAAGCGCATCAGTCCAAGGCATCTCGTCGTCTCGGCGCAGACCCATAACGATCCCGAGAGCTACACCCGTGCCTTGGCTGCCAGACTCCCACCCGGCTAGCTATCGTTTGCCGAGCAGCCGGCGCAGGAAAGGTACGGGCTGGCGAAGCCCTATCGGGTGACGTTGATTTGGATGCTGTACCCGCCTTCAAGGGGCCGTCAGGGGTTGTCCGTTTGCGCCACCATCCACCGGGGGATGCTCCGGCAGCTGTCCGGGATGAACAGGTCAGGGTCCGGATCAACTTCGGTGGCGCCGCCGCGAAGCTCGATGGTCTCGCCCGGCGTGTAGGAGGAGTTCGCATAGTTGAGCGTGTCGGCGGTCCAGGTGGTTTCGTTTCGGGGAAAGACCGGGACCCATGTCTGGTCCAGCTCATCGGTCACGGTCAGGCAATTATCCGCCAACTGGAGCGTTCCGGTGAGGAGCGCGTCGTCGCCGCCTTCGCCTGCCGGCACATAGGACGCCACTGGTTCCTTTACGGGGGCAGGGGCCGGCTCGGGGGGCGCTGTGCAGCCGCTCATCACTATTGCGGTGAGGACCGCGGAGGCGGCCACGAAGCCGGTTCGGGAGATCTGCCGCCCTTGTGGATTCCATAAGTAAGGTTTCCGCCGACCCATCATGGAGGAAGCTTAGCGTCGGCCCAGTAGGCGGCGCAGGAAAGGGACGGGCTGGCGAAGCCCTATCGGGTGACGTTGATTTGGATGCTGTACTCGGGACAGGACCCCCCATCGCGGCATTCGTCCATGGGGCTGCCGGCAACGTGGATGGTCTTCTTCCCGGCCGGGGTGTCTGCAGGAATGGTGAACGGCTGGCTGAATGATCCATCCGGCCTAACTGGCGTTGTTACCGCCTGACCACCGACGGGGCCCTGGTCATCGATCAGTTGTAGTGAGTATGTCTTAGGATCCGGGTACCTCAGATCGCAGCTGGCAGCCCCTGCAGATACCGTGAGCGTTCCTCCGGCTTTGACCGACTCCTTGTCGATCCTGAGAGCGGCAGGACCGCAGTCGTTGGTGCAGGAGGTAACTGCAATGGCCACCAAGACTGCACAGACGGCGACGCCGGGAAGCTTGCTCCAATACATTTCCAACACCTCCGGATCGCACGCGGGACTATCGCCGGTTTAGCAGCCGGCGCAGGAATGGGACGGGCTGGCGCCCGTCCTTCTCCTTATCTGGAGCCTGACGAGATGGGTCTGTGCTAGAAAGTCTGGACGTAGAACGTTTCCTCGCGGAGGCACTGATCCGGTGCACCACCCAGTATCTTTCCAATGTCGCTACGGGATAGGGATCCGCCGCCGAAACTGACGAGATCTCCGATCCTTAGGGAATGGCCTTCTACCTCAACGGTCGGCGGGTCACCGGCTCCGAACCGTGCCCCTGCCGGGAACAGCAGACCAAAGTCCCGCCCATCGCTGGTCCTCCCGATTATGCAATCGTCCTCGCCTACGATAAGTGTTCCGTCGAAGGCGGCTTCCATCACGGAGTTCGCCTGGGCGCTGCGTGGGTGCACCAGCAGCATTTCGCCGTTCGGCCCGGTGACGATATTGCCTGAAGCTCCGCTGCCGGCAGAGTTTCCGCAGCCGGTCAGAAGCACTGCGAGAACCGAAATGGCCAGGACTGCTGTGCTGTTCTTCTTCACGACAACTCCGCTCGGCTTCGCCAATGCATACTGCCCAATGTGGGGCAGTGTAGCCAGCTGACCTTATAAATCCCATAGGACCGGGTGGGAAGGAATGTCAGCGTCACAGCAGCCGGCGCAGGAATGGGACGGGCTGACGAAGCCCTGTCGGGTGACGTTGATTTGGATGCTGTACCCGGGACAGGACCCCCCCATCGCGGCATTCGTCCTTGGGTCTGCCGGCAACGTGGATGGTCTTCGATCTAGCTCTGTTCGGCTCGACTTCGGAGCCACCTGCGATAACCCAAACCAACGAACGCACCAACACCTGCGGAAAGCATTGCCCAAAACGACGGATAGGCCGAAACCAGTATGAGGAGGAAACCCACCCATAGAGCAGCCCACACCATTTTTCGCCCAGTCTGATTTCCCGAGTCGCGCTGGATGTCAGTGAGCACAGCAATACCAAACCCAATGAGAGCCGAGCCAAAGATCAGCGCCTCCGTCATGGGCTCAAGCGTAGGGGAGGCGCAGGGATTGGACTACTAGCGCTTACGGAGTAGCCGGCGCAGGAACGGGACGGGCTGGCGCCAAGGCATCTCGTCGTCTCGGCGCAGACCCATAACTGTGAACTGCAGCGGTAAGTGGCGCGCTTTTGTCAGAGTTGTTTGGCCGGTTGAGGTTCTGGGGAGCCAGCCGGGTGCGGTTTGCCTATTCCTGTTCCGCCCGGGGCGGTTTGAAGACGGCACCGGACAGCGGGGAGTATGCGTACCATCCAGGGCTTTCCCCGCGCCGGGCTGCTGCCCGGGCACGGGCGGTCTCGTCCTGTTCTGCTTTCACGGCCGCTGCCAGGGCGTCGAAGGCGGCAGCCGCCCGGGTGTTGAGGGCGGGCCCGGTTCCGCGGAACCGTCGTGCCGGCACGTCCGGCTCGTAGGTGGCGAACTCTATCTCGTAGCCGTCGCCGAGTTCATTCGCCACGCGCCGGGCTAGGCGGTTGCCTGCCTCGGTAAACCGGCGGGCCAGATCTGCCGATTTCCAGCCGAAGTCCGGGGTCAGGGCATCGTAGTATGACTGCTCCCATTCCTGGAGGTCGTGGACGAGTCCTGATGTCAGGCCGGTGCGGTCGTAGCCGACGGGGCCGGTAAACCACAGCACGGTGTCCGCATAGTCCGGAAACATGCGCACGGTCGGGCGTGGATCCTTCGCCGGGGCGTCCATGCCGTGATCATACTCCTGCGGTTGATCACGACGTCGTCGCAGAAGCGTTGTCGGTGGTGTTCAACATGGACGGATCAGGATATTGAAACGACGTTCTCAGTCACGGGCGAAGACGTCGATTCCGCCTTGAGTGATGCGACGGAGCTTAGGGGTTTTAGCTTATTTTTCGGGTTCTTTGCCAGACGAGAGATCCATAAGATCCGTCATGCAGCAGCGGGAATGCCCATCGCGCAAAGCGGTTGTTCCCTGCCTGGTGCTGGTTGCGGTAGTGGTGCCCCAGGGATCGTAGGTGTAGTTGGCGGCTTTGGCTTGTACACCCATACCGGGAGGGCTTGCTGGCGGCGGCAGAGCGCTGCCCTGCTCCACCCGACGAGACGCGCTGCTTCGGTGGCCATGTGTTTTGGCGCGGGCAGTCCTTGGCGAACCTTTCGTGAGGCGGTGGCGTTGAGGGATGACTCACTAATGCACCTGACCCGCCCAGCTGGGCCACGTTCCGGGCTGTGCATCAAGGTCGATGCCGCGAAGACGTACATGGCAGACGTCGCCTGGTGATCGAACCACTGCCCAGAGGCTGTGCGAGCGTCCCTCGGATCGAGTTGGAATCCACTCCAGGACCTCATCGAGGTCAGTGCCGGTCAGCTCCCACTCTTCACTCGCGGCACCGTCGTCTGTCCAGAAATAGACGCGGTATGTCGGACTGGCGACCTCCGAAGTCTGATCACGGGGATCTATCAGGTGAGCTTCCATGTGCTGACTGTACTCTGGCGCCCCTCAGCGCTGAAGACCGTAGCCCGGCGCTTCCGACATGTCCACGAGTCCCGCGACGAAGGCGACAAGACCATGATGATTGACCGCATCGAATTTGCGGCGCCCCTCGGCCCCCTCGGCAGGATTGTCGAAAAACTCTGCCGCTGGCAACCGCCCCACGTGGAGGCTGTGCATGACCGCCGGGGCGCGGTGGTGAGTGCCGGGTGCGGTGGTGAGCTGGCGGTTGTGTGCAGCCGGTCGGGGTGGGTCCCGTCGTCCAGGTGTGTGCGGGAAAAGCCCGGAGGATTCTCAATAGGGATTGTCAAGGTAAATTCGCTGCTTTGGTTGCTTCAAGGGCGGGGAAGTACTCGAGCAGGACGGCGCAGAGCCTGTTGATGGCACGGGTTCGATCACAGACCAGATCGGTGCGGCGCGAGGTGAGCAGCCGCAGGTCGGTGCTGATTTGATCGCCGCTTCGGATGGGTTGAAGGTCCCTGCGCATGCGTGCCTGGTCGGCAATGATGGCGGCGTCTTTGGCGTCTGATTTCCCGTCTCCGCGGTAGGTGCGGGCGGCGTGGTAAACGGATCTTCCCGGGATGTAGACCAGCGTTTGCTGGTGGGCTTCGAGTACGCCGATCAGGAGCGCGGCGCCGCCGCGGTTCAGGTCAGTGGCCCAGAGAATTTCCTTGCCAGCGGCGAGGGCACCGACATCGGTGAGAAGTTCAGTGAGTGCGGCCTCGTCGTTGGCTACTTTCCGGGATAGCAGCCGGTTTCCTTCGTCGTCGATGAGTACGCAGTGGTGATGAGCTTTTCCGGCGTCGATGCCGGCCCAGAGTTCAGGCATGTATCCCTCCATCGCGTTGTCCTGGTAAGGGCCCAAGCAGATGGCCGCGCCGTCGTGTCCTTACATGGCGATCGGGTCGCGTCTCTCAATTAGCGGTCGAGCCATCGCGGGATGCCGGGCGGCCAATCCTTCGGAGCCGTCACTCAAAGTCCGGCCATTTAGCTTTTAGCCATACCCGGCACCCCTGGGTTGGTCGAGAGCCTACAACGCCCCCTATCCAGCCTCAATCACCGTAAGGATTTAGCTTTTGCCGTGCACAGGTGGGCGAGGGGAAATGCTACTGGTTGGGCGGTGTGGCGGCACTCTCTGTGCGTGCCTCGGAGTCGTTGGCGGCGGGGCGGCCGGCGACCTTCCTGCGGCGGCCGGCGGCGCCGGATTCGAGTCCGAGCTTCTTGAGTTCCTCGGGGCTCCAGCCGTCCTTGGTGGCGCGCACGTAGGCGCGCTTGTCGTCGCGCTCGGCTTCGGCGAGCTGTGCTTTGAGGTCGGTGATCCGTTGGCGGGTTTTCACCAGTGCGGTGACGGATTCGATGCGTGAGTCCAGGAGTGCGCGGGCCTGGTTGCGTGTCTGTTCAATATCGAGGGTAGCCATGGAGCCAGCCTAACCGGATGGCACGACAGGTCCGGTTCACGGCCTCCAGGGTGTGTGACCCCCGAAAGGCAGCCCCGGCGGAGCCAGCCTAACCGGATGGCACGACAGGTCCGGTTCACGGCCTCCAGGGTGTGTGACCCCCGAAAGGCAGCCCCGGCGGAGCAAGCTATACACTTACGTACCCGTAAGTGGTGAAACCTTTCGACATTTGTTGTCGAGTCGGGCACACTGGGGGTGTGGTCCCCGGGTTCCGGGGTCGCTGCGCTGGGCATTCGGAGGTTCGTGGGAAGGGCGGTGAAAGCGCGTTGGTTGAGGAACCGATCGGACGAGGCCGTTTGGGGAAGCGGCGGCGGGAGAATGCGCCGGCCGGTTCTAAGAAGCGGCGCACCGTGTGGGTGACCGCGGAGGAGGAAGCCCGGCTGGTTGCCCGGGCTGCGCGTGAGCGGGTGACGGTGCCGAACCTGCTGATGTCCGCTGCTTTGTCCGAGTCAGCCGAGACACCCACGCAGCGCAAGGCGGCGATGGCCGAGCTGATGGCCCTGCACACCCTGCTGGCGCGGGTGTCGAACAACGTGAACCAGATCGCCCGGCATGCCAACGCGGGGGAGGATTTCCCGCAGGATGCGGCCGCGGTGCTGGGGTATGTGCGTGAGGTGGCGGGGCGGATCGACCGCGCGGTCGAGGGGCTGATGTAGGGAGATGATTCCTAACATCACCCGTGGCTCGAGAATGGCGGGGCTCCTGGTGTATCTTGCGTCGACCGATGCGGACAAGACGAAGAACGCCCACACCGACCCGCACCTGGTCGCCAGCGACGCGGCGATCATGGCGTGGTACGACGACGGGGTCCTGGACCACGCCGATGCGCTGGCGATCGCGAAGCATCTGGACCAGCCGCGCAAGGCCTTCGGTGTTGAGGTCTTGCAGAAGGATTTCCGCTGGGACCCGGTCAAGAAAGAACGCGTTCCGTTCGGACACAAGCAGGCCGACGTGTGGCACTGCTCGCTGAGCCTGCGCGCAGAGGAAGGCGCACTGACCGATCAGCAGTGGGGCGATATCGCGAACGACTTCGTGGACGCGATGGGCTTCACCGAAGCCAGCGGCAAGGCGCAGTGCCGGTGGGCTGCGATCAACCACGGCACGTCCGAGAACGGCAACCACCACATCCACATCGCCGTGTCCCTGGTCCGCGAGGACGGCACCAAAGCCTCCACCCACGGCGACTACAAAAGAGCCCAGCAAACCTGCCGCGAGCTGGAGGTCAAGTACGGGCTGGAACAGCTCTCCACCGTGCACGCCACACGAGGTTACGACCGGGCCGAGAAGGCCACCGCCGTCCGTGACGAGCGCGAAATGCACCGCGCTTCCCTGGCACGAAAAGTCCGCGCCTGCGCCACGTCCTCGGCCACCGAAGGTGAATTCGTCCGCCGTGCCCGAGAGACCGGAATGCTGGTCCGCCCCCGCTACGCCAAGAACACCACCGACGTCATCGTTGGCTACTCCGTAGCCGAACGGCCAAAAGCCGGTGAGCGACCAATCTGGTTCGGCGGAGGAACCCTTGCCTCTGACCTGAAACTGGGCGCACTCCGTGAGGCATGGATGGACTCACCACAGCTGGCAACCGAGGCCGCAGCCGAGTGGAACGCAGCAGCCAGGAACAAGCGCACCGTGTCCAGGACCGGCCCTGAGAGGGCAACACCGCCGGCGCAGGTATGGGTGGAATACACACGCAATGCCGCCGCATTGGCTGACGAGCTTCGCAAGATCCCGCGCGATGATCACGCGACCTGGGCCAAGGCCGCCCGGGAGGTTTCAGGCGCCTTCGCTGCCTGGTCCTACCGGCTTGAGCCCACCCCCGGACCCTTGGCCGCTACGGCCGCGGAACTGTCCCGCACCGCCCAGCTCCGCGCGCCCAGGCAGCACGGCAAGCCCGTCGCACTTCCGTCCATTGCCGGTACGGCCATGCTGTTCATGGCGGCGTCCAGTAAGAACAAGACTGCAGCGCAGACAGCACTCATGGTGCAGCTGATCAACACCGCTTTTGCTGTGTACGAGATGCACGCCCAGTCCGGCCGTGCCCGGGAAGCCCAGCGCATCCGATCGGTGGTCGAAAACCAACTGGCCCCGTTCACCGCGACGATGCCCAAGGCCGTTCCCGTAGGAGCAGAACAGCAGGCCGCCGAAGCGGCCGCGGTGCCGCTCAGGGCAGTTGATATTGCGCGCCGCGGCATCGCCCCACTCCGACCCGGTTCGGTGGTCCCCACGACACCCACGCCGGCCACGCCGGCGAAGACCTATCAGCCCAGCCGCGACACCGGGCCGGGACTCGACCGCTAAGAATCACACCACTAGTGCAAGGGGAACACCATGAGTGAATCAGACGGCATCGACGACTTCCTCGACAACGGAATGCGGCACTCCCTGATGATCGCCTCACGCATCGCCGAGACCCTGGCGCGCCGCCGGCAGGAAGCCCAGCGACAGCAGGAACACCTTGACACCCAGGCGGCGCACGAAGCCCAAGCGCGCCTTACGGCTGAACGCAGTTCAGCCCTCGCCGTCCTCGCACCCGTACAGAAGGACGAGTGGTGGGACAAGGCACGGCCGGCGGACATCGCCACGGCACACGCCGTCGCTGAAGGCTGGAAAGACCACGACCCAACCGCACTTGACGCCTCTACAAAAGTCCGCGAAGAAGTCCTCGCCCGGTACGGCATCGACACACACGACGTCGGCGCAGACGCCGCCTACCTTGAATCAGGAATCGCGACCATCGCGACCGAAAACGCCCGGCGAGACGAGCTGGCACGTAGTCAGGAGGAAGCACGGAAAGCCGCTGCCGAACACGAGAAAGCTATGCAGCTGATCGCGGCTGCGCAGGCAGAAGAAGCTCGGGCCCAGGCGACGAGGCTGGCACCTGAAATGGAGCGCCACCAGGTTCCCGTGGAGTATCTGGCAAACCCTGAATTGGCCCAGGCTCTGCAGCGTGCCCACAACGCGAAAACACCCACGGCCGCTGCGGCTGCAGACGCTGAGATCAAGGAGCGCATGTTCCTCATCGGCAAGGACGGGATTAACGGTCCCGACATCGAGCAGCTGCGCAAAGAAACCAACGCGACCATCAACGGTGCCGGCGAATCCCACTTCAAAGATCCCCAGTTCGTCAAAGCAGCCAAGGAGATGCACGAGGCCAAGCTCCTGGCCGAGGGTGGATTCACAGGCTCCCAAGTTGCGTCGATGGAGCAACGATATGAACGGGCCGAGAAGGAACTGTTCGCCCGACTCGAAGGCGTCGGCCGCGAAATTGAAAACCGCGTCACAGGCAACGACAGCAGCCAACTGAAGAACCAAGCACTCAAAGCGGAAACTGCATCAACTGCCAGCTACGGCTCAGCCGAACACCACGCCAAATTCGCGGAGTCCCTAGAGACCAGCGGTGCCAATGAGGCCCAAATCCGTGGGCGGCTCACTGCGGCACGCAGCGAGGGTACACACCCCAGCGCAGCCATCACTAAGGGCAAGACGGCCACTAAGGCCAGAAAGTCCCGCGCAGGGGCAGCAGTGGGCGCCGAACGAGGCAAGGGTGGACTGTCCCGCTGATCGGCCGCAAGAACGGAGTGTCACCTTTCCGGTGACACTCCGTTCTTTGGAACTAAGGTTTCGTAGCATTAGCGCCGGATTTCCCGGCCGCTGCTAGTAGTTCACTCATAAAGGACGAGCTCAGCGTCAGCCCGGGATCTTCCTTAGATTCCGGCGACGGGCCGAATACACGTGCAGCAAAAGCTGCTCTCAGATGGTCTTGAAGATCCTGATCTTTCAAGGGTTCCACGTAGCCATCAAAGGTAAGCAACTGCTCTTTGATAGTCCTGGCCCAAGTACCCAAGTCGCGATGGTATGCGGCTTGCCTACCGAAATACGTTGCCAACCCTAGGACAGCACCCAGAAGCGAGACTCTGAGGATCGCATCTCCAGTTGTCGTTGCTTCTCCACCGGAAAAGACGGGTAGGAACGCTAGGAAAAACGTCCCTAAAACACCGAGAGCAACGCCCCCAACCGTCAGCAGGCGAAATGTGTGCGCGGTCTGCAGATGGTCTTTCGATAAATTTTCAAACCTATCCGCTAACTTTGCGCCCGATACGAAGCCGGCGGCGGTCTGTGCACTGACAGCTGCCGCCTCGACTTGTTGGACGGTTGTCTTTGCATGGTTCACGGCCGCCCGAAGGTGCTGGGAGAGCTCAGCTTGGTCAATCCGCGTTTCCAGCAACAAGGTCTTGCGACGCTCGTCCCGGGCCTTCTGAGCTTCTGCCTTTTGCCCCTCGCCTTCATACTTGCCGGCTTTATCCAAAGCCATCCGTCCCGCCTTGGCGACATACTTGTGGAGGGTACTTAGTAGGTAGCCACTCCAGATCACGATATTGTTCGGATCCAGCTGCTTCAGGGCAGTCCCCAGTTGCTCGACCACAGTGTTGTGATCATCGATGGATTTTTGACCCTGCAGGACTGACTCTTCATATGTTGAAAGAAACTCGTAGTCCGGGCTGAGGGCCTCATGCCAGATGAGTAACACGTCCATAACACGGGCATGTGCTTCAGGGTCTTCTATGCCCAGCCGGTCAGCAACTTCACGGTATGGCAGGGATTCGATCCCGGTTCTAAGTTCGCTCAGCGTCATCTGCACGGTCTATTCCACCATGTCCCTTATCCAGCCTCGAGCTATTCAGGCTTCGTTTCAAGCTGTCCGGTTCCTGCCAGGCACGGTGAGACTCAGGACTTTTGCCGTCTTACATCGGGAAACCAGCCTTGGGGTGCCTTCTTTGGCTCCAGGTGTTCCGGATCGCGGTGTTTTTGCATATCGCACTTGTAGAACGGACCACGCGGGTCCAGGAGGACGCTCATGTGGTGGTCTGCGTGGTCCTTGAACCAGACGCTCATGCCGGTGGCACCGTCGAGCCTGAGGTGTTCCCAGGCCCGCCACAGCGCCTCTACGCGTGAGACGGCCTCCGGGTGGAAGTACCATTCGATGCACCACTTCGCTGCGCGGCCGTCCACGTCGCGGACGTACGTGGGCAACAGCTGTTCGTGCAGGAACTCTTCGGCCGAGCCGTAGACCAACTGCGGGGGCTTCTGCTGCTCGTCGCCATCAGCGCCAGCTTCCTGCACGTCCGAGCTGGGAGTTTCACCGAAGCGTCCGATTTCTATCGTCATGGCCTAGTCCCTTACCTCGTCACCCATGGATTTGCGGCCGGTGCCGCTGCCACCGGAACTGGTTCGTCCTTCGGTTGCGGGCTGTACTTCTTGATGGACGCTTCGACAGCGTCCTTGTGCGGCCCTGTGTACCAGGGCATGGTGCGGACCAATGTGGCGGGCGCACCGGAGGCGAGGACGACGGCGCGGCCGCGGTCCAGCTCGGCGAGGTTGGAGACGTCGAAGATGCGTTCCTTGCTTTCCTGGCGGGATCGGCTTGAGCCGGTTTTGCCGGATGAGACGGAGACATTGATGTAGCTGTAGTCGCCGATCAGGTCAGAGAGGGCGCGGAGGAAGCCTTCTTCGGCGACGCCGCCGCCGTAGACCTTGACGTTCGCGGCCGACCAAATCTTCCGCATGTTCGCTTCTCCCCAGAGCTCGACGCCTTGGGACCAGGACTGCAGGATGCCCATGACGATCAGGCCCTTGGAGCCGTAGTGGCTGAACTGGTCCGGCAGGCCGGCCCAGCGGACGACGTTGGCCAGCTCGTCGAGGGCGAACAACGCAGGTTTGGGCAGTCGGCCGCCGCTGCGCTCGGCCCGTTCCTCCATGGCCTCGGCGATGGCGACCGTGAGGGCGGTGGTGAGCGGTGCCGCGGAGCCGGCACCTTCCTTGGAGAGGATGTAGATGGTCTCCTGGGAGGCAGCGAAGGCGTGGGGGTTGAACTGCCGTCGCGCCTCACTTGCGACGCTTGCGCCGCCTGTCGGGGCGACCCAGCGAAGGGTGTTGCGGCTCTTGAGGCACTGGATCATTTTCTCGGCGGTGCCGAAGATGCCGTCTCGCTGCTTGTCGGCCAGCTTCAGCGTGGACTCCAGGCCCTTGTACTGCAGCTCGTAGTCATGCTCACGGAGGATTTCGATGGGTTCCTGACTGACCTGCTCAGTCACCCACAGGTAGACCTGCGTGATCGGCAGACCGCCCAGTGCTGCCGCGAGGAAGTACGAGGAAAGAATGTCTTCGGCTTTGGGGTCGAAGTAGGCATCCGGCTTCGACCCAGGAACCCGGGAACCGACCGCGAAGTGCTGGGTGAGCTTGTACGCCTTCTCTTCGTCAGTGACGTAGGAGAGCGGGTTCCACCACCAGTCCGGTTCCTCCTGGGCGATCTTCTGCGGATCGAACACCCACACCGGGGCCGTGGCTTCGCGGACGCCGCGGGTGCCGTCTACGACGTCGCGCTTGTTCGACGTGGAGACCACCGCGCCGGGTGCGTCCAGGATCGCGGGCATCACCCGGGAGGTCGATTTACCGGTCCGGGGTCCCCAGATGTCGAGGCTGAGGTCTTCCCAGGACTGGACGAATTTCTGGCCTGTGGAGACGACCTTGCCGACGACGATGCCGGGGTTGTCCTTGATTCCCAGCCGTTCGGCTTTGGCCTGCGCTCCCTTGTCAGAGAACGCGGCCAGGGACTTTCCGCGGCCGAGGTAGCGGGCGGCCTTGTCCACGCGGGCACGCTTGGACGTGCCCTGCCGCCACGCCACCAGTACGACGACGGCCAGGGCCAGGATTAGCCCGGCCATGACGCAGACGACGATGGTGGACTGGGTGGGCCAGGGCACCTTGCCCTTGATCAGTCCGGCGATCAGGTCAATGGGGTGCGCTGGCGGTGCGTCGATGCCGGCCATCCAGGAGCCGATGTGTGCGGCCGCGTACGTGCCGCCACCGAAGAAGACGATAAAGCCGATGGCCAGCCACACGAGGATGGCGTCCCCGAGGCCCATGCCTTTGCGGTTCGGTGCGCTCACAGCGTGCCTCCTTCAGTCGGCACGATGGGTGCGGCCGGGTCAAGGATCGGCTCCGGGGATCCGTGCCATTTCCCATCGGTGTCGTTGACCCCGTCCGGGCCGTGCTCCACCGAGGTCAGGCCCACCTGGACCGGGATCCCGGGGCGGCCGCCGACTTTGATGAGGAACTTCCCACGCCCTGGCGGTTCGACGTCGATGCCTCGGGAGTCCCACGCTGGCGGGTCCTGCCAGGAAATGAGCTTTTGCTGTTCCTGCCGGGACAGGGGTATCGCGGAGGTCAGCAGCGGCATCTCGGAGGCGGGCAAGCCGCCGCAGATGACCATGCCGGAGCGTTCGACGAAGCCGCGGGCTTTCATCCGGTCCTCTTCTGCCGGCAGTGCCAGAAGGTCGGACATGGTGTGGGAGATCATGATCTGCCCGACGCCGACGGACCGGTTGAGCCGGGTCAGGGCGTCCACCCGGTCAACCATGCCTTTCCCGGCACGCAGCGCCCGCCACAGCTCATCCAGAACCACGAAGTAGTTCCGGCGCGGCTCCAGCCCCGCGTCGGCGAGGGCGTTGGCGACATTCACGGTGCCGAAGCCGTAGGACCAGCAGGCCAGCAGCACGGCGGCCTGGAGGTCTGTCTCGGTCTCGTCAATGCTGGAGACATCGAAGACCACGGCCCGGTCACGCTTCATTGGGTTAGTTGTCTGACGGGAGAAGATTTCGCCGAGCTTTCCTCCCCCGGTCAGGCCCAGCAGCGTTGCTTCCAGCGCCCGGGTCTCCTGGAGGTAGACGTTCATGTCGCCGCGGTCCAGCGCGACCTGCCGCAGCTCGTCCGGGGCGGAGACGATTACGTCCAGCAGGTCCTTCAGGACCGGGACGCCGTCGAAGCGTTCGTCCAGGACGCGCAGCGCCCGGTCCAGGATCGTTTGTTCCTGGTCCGTGGGAGGGTTGTTTCGGCTGATCGTGATGAGGGAGACGACCATGGTCAGGCGACGGCCGTGAGCGTCGGCGCGGACCCTGGCTGCATCTTCGTGGTGGCCGCTGTCTTCGAGCAGCTGGGCCGCTTCGATGGCCTGGCCGGGGTCGAGGATGTTCAGGTAGCCGACGCCGCGGCCGAGCTTGATGACCTGGCCGCCCAAGGCTTTCACGGCTTTGACGTGCTCGCCTT